>NZ_JAIVFR010000334.1 GCF_020829685.1 Nostoc sp. CHAB 5715
GCCATATCAATCCCCTCGGTTATAAGGTTGATTCGGAGATATTCGCTGGCAGAGGTGTCATCTATGAGAAGCCCTGCCAGCGGGGAGAAACCCTAGATAGGTAGTTCAAATAAATGCAGCATCTACTTAGACTGGTTTCGTAACCGCTCAATAATCCGGGGTAAATCGCTCAGTGACAAGGCTCAAATGGCGTAAACTCGTTCCTGAACTGGTAGTTCGCCCCGATTTATTGAGCGGATACCTGGTTTCTTGGTCTAGACACTGCCTAAATAGCTATCACTAGCATAGGGCAAACGCATCTTATTTGCTACTAAAAACTAAGAGAGGAATGGCACTAAGAAAAGCTGAAACACTTGCGGTTTAAGCAGTTTGCAATTGGTTGCGTAATTCATGCCGTGGTTTGGTCATTAAGGGGTAGGCTTTCGGACGACGTTTACGAACTCATGGTTCGTTTCTAGCAGGACGGTCAGGAACAGCCTTGTGAGCAATAACTTTGAGTTGCATTGCGATAAATTTTAAGACGTTTTGTTGAAGTTGCAGCTAATAATTCGGGAATAAAGTTATCTAAATGATGGCGAGTACCTTTAGTTTTTCTACTTCCAGATGTGTAACTTGTAAACTCACTGCTGCTGGGTTATTTTTTCATGCTTTAGTCTAAACTCCAGTAAAATAAATCTTAATTGAATTATTAGATTTATAAATCCCGAACTAACTCTAGCTCATATATTTTTCAATATGGTGTAGTGTTTCGCCTAAAATTAGGAATTACGTAAAGCCTGCGGCATAGCTTTGCTTAGAGCGTAGCGGGGCGTAGCCCATTACGAATTACGAAGATTGACGTATTTGATCCAAACTTCGGTTGAGCCAGTCTTCATACCAATCATAAAAACTTAAAGGCTGCTCCTCATTGCTATTTGGATAAGAATCATCAGGGTTAATGTCATGGAAAGCATGACAAAAACTCAAACAAGCAGGATATATCCCATTATCATTAGTACGGTCATCTATCCAGATTTTTCCTGACTGCTCCCCAGTAACGACTAACATCGCATAAATTCCACAACCATAATTTGTAATGGTAAGAGTACCCTGGATAAATTTATTGTCGAAGTAGTCATCATTGTTGGTAACCAAAGCTGTATTATTCTTGACAATTAAATCCAAATCATTCCATGCTTCTGTTAAAGGAAATGGTTTAGAGAGAATTTCGTAGTTCTCAGGGTATAGTTTTTCTGGGATGACATCTTCAGATTCAATTGCCGATAGTCCAGATAAGCCGTATCCTGGTCCTGCACCACCATTACCAATTTCTAAGAGAAAGTTTCGATATTCACTTGGTAGCGTAATATTATATCTAGATTCAAACACTTGAATATCTTTGTTACTCAAGCAAGGTTTAAATTGATATTGGTGTGATTCTGAGCCAAAAACCTCAAATGTAGCGTCTAAAATAGCTAATTGAGTTAACTTTTTCTTTAATTGCAAAACTTTATCCATTATGCGCTCTAAATATTGATGGGGGCGCTGCCATACTTTAGATATGGGTCGCTTTTTGCGTCTATGCTGATGCCAAAGCCAGAGGTAGTATTAAGGGAAGAATGAATTAAGCTTTGCTCGTAATGACTCTGGCTGAAACTCCAAACTACAAAAATTCTAGCAATCCTTTTCTCTCCCTCAACTATGAAAGCGCCTTGGAATCTCTAGGCGGTGACTACTACGACGAGGTTGCAGCAGAGGAATTTCCTCAACACCTCCTGCGTTGGCGTAACGATGCACTACTACCCCGCTTGGGTTTAGACCCCCAATTAGTCAAAGACGAAGATTTTATCACAGCTTTTGGCAAATTTCAGGGGCGTAAACCCTTGTTGGCATTACGTTACCACGGCTATCAATTTGGTGAATATAACAGACAGTTAGGTGATGGTAGAGGCTTCCTCTACGGGCAAGTACGCGCCACTGATGGCGAATTGTACGATTTTGGCACGAAAGGTTCTGGAAGAACGCCTTACTCCCGTGGTGGCGATGGTATGCTAACGCTCAAAGGTGGGGTGCGGGAAGTTCTGGCTGCGGAAGCACTACATAACTTAGGTGTACGTACCTCGCGCTGTCTGAGCATGATTGAAACAGGTTTACCGCTCTGGCGGGGCGATGAACCTTCGCCTACCCGCTCATGTGTGATGATTAGAATGAGCAGTTCTCATATTAGGTTTGGCACTTTTGAGCGACTGCATTATTTCCAGCGTCCAGATTTAACTAAGAAGTTATTAGACCACGTAATTGAGCAGTATTATCGACACTTAAATGCTGAACAAAATAAATATGTCTTGTTTTACGCCGAATTAGTGAAACGAGTTGCAGAACTAGTAGCGCAGTGGATGGCGGCTGGCTTTTGTCATGCAGTCCTAAATACTGACAATATGTCGATTACGGGAGAGAGTTTTGACTATGGGCCTTACGCGTTTATCCCGACTTATAACCCATCCTTTATAGCTGCATATTTTGACTATTATGGACGCTATTGTTACGGTAATCAACCAAGTATTTGTCAGTTGAATTTACAAATGCTTCAGGAACCTTTAAAGGCGATTATCGATAAAGACGAAATGGAAGCTGGATTAGCAATGTTTGATGAATATTATCAAGCTGAATACAGTTCTTTGATGTTGAAAAAGTTAGGTTTTGAGGATTTATTACATCCAGAAGCTGGGGAACTGTTGAATCTAACGATTGAATTTTTGAAAGAGAGCCAAGTTGGTTATCACCAATTCTTTTATGAGATGGCTCGGACTTTTTCATCGAAATGGCGAGATGATCCAGGTTTTGTGATGAATAGTTCAGATATTGTGCCAGTACCGGGTGCGTCTGGAGTTTTTGATGATTGGTGCATACTGTACCATAAAATTTTGAATGATTTGGAGAGCAATTGCATCGATGTAATTGCTCAAACTCTAGCTGTTCATAATCCTAAAACGGCATTATTAAGACCTGTGATTGAATCTATTTGGGAACCAATTGCTCAGGAAGATAATTGGCAACCTTTTTATAAATTAATTAATGCAATTCAATCTAGGGGATAGTCAAAGTTAAATAGTCGTGTTTACAGACATCCCGCCCGGAACTGAAGTTCCAGGCTGATAGCTTAAGTCCACTCAAGTGGACTAAAATCATCTATTCAGTCCGCTTTAGAGGACTTTAGCTATTAGCCTTGGAATTCTATTCCGAGGTGGGATAGCAACGAAGCGAGGATTGTTTAGATGTGGGTAATAAGCTAATGAGTATTTAATCTGGCTAACTAAACTGCTGGGCATAAAACCGCGCATAGCGACGCTCTAGGGCTAATAATTCTTCATGGGTTCCCGATTCGACAATTTGTCCCTGTTCGAGAATTAAAATACGATCGCACCTCCTAACTGTTGATAAACGGTGGGCAATAATAAACACTGTGCGTTTTTCCATCAATCTTTCTAGCGCTTCCTGTACCAACGCTTCTGATTCAGAATCTAAGGCTGATGTCGCTTCATCGAGAATCAAGATTTGGGGATTGAGCAGAACAGCACGAGCGATCGCAATTCTTTGTCTTTGTCCACCAGATAAGTTTACCCCACGTTCACCCACCCAAGTCTGATAACCTTCTGGCAATTGGCTAATAAACTGATGGGCATTAGCAATTTTAGCTGCCTCTTTAACTGCTTTTATGTCAAAAACATCTTGTCCAAAGGCGATATTTTGGGCAATTGTCCCGGAAAACATGATGGTTTCTTGAGGAACAATCCCAATTTGTCGCCGCAAACTATGCAGCTTGACATCTCGAATATCAGCACCGTCAATTAATATTTGACCAACTTCTGGGTCGTAAAAACGGGGGAGAAGATTGACAAATGTGGTTTTACCAGCACCAGAAGCACCCACAAGAGCGATCGCTTCACCTGGCGATACCAATAAATTGATATCTTTTAATACAGGTTCACCTGGTTTATAGGCGAAGGAAATATAACGATATTCTACTTTGCCCTTGACTGGGGGTAGAGCGATCGCATTTGCTTTTTCGATCACCGTCGGCTGAATTGCCATCAATTCAAAAACGCGGTCAACAGATGCTTCACCCTGCTTAAATTCGTTGTAGTTGTTAGTAGTATGACCAATGGGATCAATTAACAGCGCCGCCGCCGCCAGATAACTGAAAAAACTGGCCACTGTTAAGTTACCTTGGGAAATTTGCCACGCTCCCACAATCAGTAACAATAACGCACTTAAGGCTTCCAGAAATCCGACGATGGGAATCTGAATTGCTTTGAGGCGTTCGGCTGAGTATTTGGCTTTGAGACTGCGTTCTGCTTCATGGCCAAAGCGGGCAATTTCGTAATTTTCGGCAGCAAAAGCCTGTACCAAACGAATACCGTTGAAAACTTCCGCGAGGATGGCTGATAAACCCGACACGCGATTTTGACTTTTTAAGGAATATTTGCCCAAGCGTTCACCAAACCAGCCAACTAAAATACCCATTAGCGGTGCAACTATGACTGTTGCGAGTGTCAGTTGCCAATTCAGGTAAATCATGTAAATCGGAATTGCTAGCAACTGCAAAATGCAGGGGATAAAGTCGTGAAATACTTTATTTACCACTTCGCCAACCCGGTCAACATCTTCGGTGAGGCGGTAAGATAAATCACCTGCTTTTGCCGTTTCAAAATAGCTGAGATTTAGCTTTTGGAGATGTACGTAGACTTGCTGGCGGAGATGAAAAGCAACTCTTAAAGCAGCTTTAGCCATGTACATATCTTGTATAGACTGAAACAATCCTCGGACAAGAAAGACTAAGGCACAGCTACCAGTTATTTGAGCGATCGCTACTACATTACCTTGGGCAAAGGGAATTGCCAATTTCCCGGCAAGATTGATTAAAACTAATGTTGCCAGCACGTATCCCAATATACCAATAAATCCCTTGGTGAGGGTTTGCCACTGGAGTCGGATATAAGGCAGCAGTTGCCAGTAATTAGAACGGGTTTTCAAGCTGTAACGTCCACAACGATATTTTCCTTTGTTTGACGCTAGCAGTTTTTGGTGAGTTTCTGAACACTTAACTAATTAGTTACAAACTGTTTTAGCGTTTATCGTAGAGTTGATTAGTTTATAAGTACTAGATATAGCAATCCTAAATCATTCGTGAAAAAAATCTGTTGCCTATTGCCTATTCCCTATTGCCTACCTCCAGACTAATTTCACAACTCAAATAGGATTGCTATAGATCCATTTAATTGCGGTGTGATAGTTATGGGTGTGGAATCCCGGATTTAATCTTGTTTTGAATATCGCACCGCCCTCATCACCAACGCCGTCACAGGTAAAATAGATGTGCGCCAAGTCCCCATCCGCTAACCCCAGAACCCACCATGACACAAATCACCCTTTCCGATCTCCCCGAAACCATCCAAACCCTACTCAACCAAGCCCAAAAAACAGGCGAACCCCTCACTATTACCCAAAACGGTATTCCCTTCGCCATCATTTCCCCCATCAAGAAAAAATCCCTCCTGGAAACCCTTTCCACCCTTGAACCACTGGACGAAGACTTTGCCGACGTGGACGAAGGATTATTACCCTTAGATGATATTGAGTTTTCAAAATGAGTTATTTATACTTGTTAGATACAAACATCATTTCCGAACTAATTAAAAACCCCAGAGGAGTGGTATTTTCAAAAATTCAAGATGTCGGAGAAGACAAAATTTGTACAAGTATTATAGTAGCTTGTGAATCAAGATTTGGAGCTAGAAAGAAGAACTCCCAAAAGCTCATAGAAAAACTTGAAATAATTTTGGATAGTATTGAAATACTACCCCTAACTCATCCTGTAGAGCAATATTACGCAGAAATCCGCACTGATTTAGAACAACAAGGTAAACCGATTGGAGCTAATGACTTATTAATTGCTGCCCATTCTTTAACCCTTGGTCTAACTCTCGTTACCGCCAATATTCGTGAATTTTCCCGTGTTCCTAATTTAAAAGTAGAAAACTGGCTCGAACCTCGCTAAAAGCAGAAATATCTAAAAAATTAGCCCTCTCCTTGTTAAGTAAGGAAAAGGCTGAATTAATCTTAAAATACTTCCTAATTTTCCAATTGAATTACGAATTACGAATTAATATCCGCCTTCTTCTTCGTATTCTGGCTGTCTTTCCTTGACTTTCTTGGGAATATTCACGGGCTTGGGCGCATCTTCCCAAGCATCGCCTTCTACGTCGTCATAATCATCGTATTCGTCAACATAAGGCTTGCTGTAGGGCTGGGCTTCATACTTTAGCGGCTGCGGTTGTTGATACCTGTCGCTGCCTGTTGCCTCGCTCCAGTTATCTTCTTCCTCGTCTTCTTCGTATTGAATAGATTCATACTGCCGCGCCTTCATTACCTGACGCTGTGGCCTTTCTTCTTCCACATAGTCTTCTGTCCATTCCTCTTCCCGCGCTACGGGTTCGGGGGCGCGAACTTTTTGCCTGGGTGGCTGCAATGGCACTCCACTAGGTAGTTGATTGGCTGGTGCAACTTGGCGCGGTGGAGTATAGCCGTATTCTTCTTCTATATCTCGCTCCCAAGGTGCTTTGCCGATACCCAGACGCTCTAGTAAACCAACTGTCAACTGGTTTACTCGTTCTTCGGCTCCCTCAAACACAATCAACCGATTGGGGCCTGTGCTGACAATTTCATCTACTGAAAACTCGTAAGTACTCAGAAATTGATCGGGAATTTGGGGCAATCCTAAAGAAGCAATAACTATGGAGTTAAGCTTGCCGGTTTCGCCGTTGAACTTGAAGCCCCGAACTTTGCCTAAGACTTCGCCTGTTTCTGTAATTACTTCCCAGTTAATCAGATTACTGAGAGATTCAACTTCGATATCTTCTATTACATCTTCGTTATCAACCAGGATGACATCACCAATCTGGCTGATGTTGTTGAGGTACATATAGCGCGGTATGCCCGAAATAGAGATCAGG
>NZ_JAIVFR010000335.1 GCF_020829685.1 Nostoc sp. CHAB 5715
GGGTTTCATAAATTATGTGCGTTTGCCTTGGTGAATAAACTTATCTCACTGCTACCAATTAACAATCAGAAGGCAAAGCTAAAAACCTCTGATTCCCAGCCGTGAATAAACCAATCTCACTGCTACCAATTAACAATCAGAAGGAAGAAAACAAGCTTACCTTCAGTTCAAACCCCAATCTAAAACTCAGGGGAAAAACAATGTCTAACATCAATAACCACGGAGTAGATATGAACAACAAGCAAATCAAAGACCTCTACAGCATCGAAGCTGTGCAAGACCTTTCCCATGAAGCCGCTGCCACTATTAGTGGTGGTGCCTTAGACTTTTCCGACAAGAAGGATGGTGAAGGAGCGCGGCTAAATAATATCGGACGCGCACGACGCAGTTTAGGCCGCTTTAACAATAAAGCATCTTGGTACGAGGTAACGGGTAGAAAAGATTGGATTGTCTACACTGGTGAGAATTTCACAGGTGCATCAAGGCGTCTGAAAGCAGGTACAAAAGGTAACTTCACCGGTCCTTTTAACAACGACATCGCGTCTGTCAAACCTGCATAATCAGCTCTGGTCTATTTCATACCATGTACTCGAATCCTTCAAAACCTAAAAGAGAAAAGAATGCTCTCACCTTCGCTTTTAGCTGAGTAACATTCTTCTCTCCCAGTTCGTAGGGGCGAGGTCGTTTTCGCTCCTACTTTTTCATTCATATCAAGATAGCACAAATAAACGTAAACGGTGTTAACAGTTATCAGTTATCAGTTACCAGTTATCAGTTATCAGGTAGGAAACGGACTCGTCCACCTCTTGTTCACTGCGGCTGGTACTGTTAACTGCGGCTGGTACTGATTTTTTAAACAATGAAATACTACAGTATATTGCAACACAGTGAAGAAGATTGTGGTGCAGCAAGCCTAGCCACGATCGCCAAATACTACGGACGCACCTTTGCCCTCAATCGCGTGCGAGAAGCAGTGGGCACGGGAGAGCGAGGAACTACACTATTAGGTTTAAGGCGGGGAGCAGAAACCCTGGGATTCCATGCCCGTCAAGTTCAAGCTACCCCACAACTGCTTGAGAAATTAAATGAAGTCCCTTTACCAGCCATCATTCACTGGAAAGGCTACCACTGGGTAGTATTATACGGGAAAAAGGGGAAAAAATATGTCCTCTCTGACCCTGCCGTCGGCATCTTGTACCTCACCTCCAAGGAGTTAATCGCGGGTTGGAGTGATGGCGTTATGCTGCTGCTGATGCCAGACGATAGCCGCTTCTATGAGCAACCAGAAGATAAAATTAGCGGTTTTGGGCGCTTTATTGCCCGCGTTATGCCCTATCGCAATCTTTTGGTTCAGGCGATCGCCATCAACTTCGCGATCGGGCTATTGTCCCTCGCCTCCCCTTTAATGATGCAACTCCTCACCGATGACGTGCTAGTGCGGGGAGATACCCAACTGCTAACAACAGTGGCAATTGGGGTCATTGCCATGAACCTAATTCAAAGTGCCATTGGTTTGGTACAATCTCACCTGATTGGTCATTTTGGTCAACGGTTGCAATACGGACTAATTCTAGAATACGGCCGAAAACTGTTGCGCTTACCCCTATCATATTTTGAAGCACGTCGCAGTGGGGAAGTCGTTAGCCGGATTGCTGATGTTCATACCATCAATAATCTAGTTTCCCAAATTGTCCTTGGTTTACCCAGTCAATTTTTTGTGGCTCTGGTTTCCTTGGGTTTCATGCTCTTCTATAGTTGGCAACTGACTCTAGCTTCCCTCGCCGCCTTTGCGATCGTCACTTTTGTCAACCTGCTTTTTCTTCCCGCCTTACGCCAGAAAACCCGCAGCCTCATCGTTAAAGGTACGGAAAATCAAGGCTTTTTAGTCGAAACCTTTCGTGGTGTTCAAGTCCTGAAAACCACCCAAGCTACAGAGCAAGCTTGTCAAGAATATCAGACAAATGTTGGTCGCCTTGCTAACTTAGACTGGACTACAATGAAGTTGGAGCTTTACAGCGGCACAGTCACTAGTATTCTTTCCAAATTGACGAGTATTAGCATACTCTGGTTAGGTTCTAGCTTGGTGATTAATCAGACATTATCCATCGGTCAACTGCTGGCGTACAGCGGTATGAGTGGTAGCTTTCTTGACTTTTTAGAGTCAGCAGTCGGGCTAATTGATGAATTTATCACTGCTCAAATTGTCGTTCAACGCTTGACAGAAGTAATAGATTCTACCCCAGAAGATGAAAATGACTTTAAAAAACCTTGGGCAGAAATTCCTGGCAATGCAGATATTAGTTGTTCTCAAGTTAACTTTCACCATCCTGGTAGAACTGACCTGTTAGAAAATTTTTCTTTAACTATCCCTGGTGGTCAAGTAATAGCCTTAATCGGTCAATCAGGCTGTGGGAAAAGCTCCTTCGGCAAATTAATTACTGGTTTATATCACGTTCAATCTGGTAACATTCGTTATGGCATATACAACCAGCAAGATTTATCTTTAGAATGTTTGCGGCAGCAAGTCATATTAGTTCCCCAAGAACCTCATTTTTGGAGTCGTTCGATTGTGGATAATTTTCACTTCAGTTATCCCAACATTAGTTTTGAGGAGATAGTCAAAGCTTGTAAAATTGCTGGTGCAGATGAATTTATTAGTAAATTACCCGATAAATATCAAACTGTTTTAGGCGAATTTGGTGCAAATCTTTCTGGTGGACAAAGGCAGAGATTAGCTATAGCTAGAGCAATTGTGACTGACCCACCTGTATTAATTCTAGATGAATCTACAGGCGCTCTTGACCCAGTAAGTGAAACCCAAGTTTTGGATAAATTACTTAATCACCGTCAAGGTAAAACTACAATTATGATTAGCCACCGTCCTCAAGTTATCAAACGGGCTGATTGGATTGTGTTGCTTGAAGATGGGCGCTTAAAAATTCAAGGAACTCCAGAAGAATTACGTCATATTCCTGGAGAGCATTTAAGCTTTATTGATGAGATTTTTTCTTCTAATAATGGATTGAAATCCTCTTTAATTTTTCGGAATTAGTTAATGTTTATTAGATGTTTTAGAGATATCTATAACTTATGATTAGTAAGTCTCAAACAAATTTTTTACCCTTAGTTCAAGACAACGAATTTCTCCCACCAATTAGTCGTTGGACTACATTTGGGGGACTATTTATCGTGTTTGCCTTGTCGTTAGCTGTTCCTGTGGCTGCGGTTGTTAAATATAAAGTTACGGTCAAAGGGCAAGCGGTTGTCCGTCCTGCGGGTGAATTGCCAATTGTGCAGGCGGCGACAGAAGGACAGGTAATGCAGATTTACGTCAAAGAAAATCAAACGCTGCAAAAAGGAGATATAATTGCTACTATTGATGACTCTCGATTGCAAACCAAAAAAAACCAGCTGCAAACCAATATTCAACAAGCTAGGTTACAACTAATTCAAACCGTTCCGCAAATTAATGCAATTGATAGTCAAATTCGAGCCGAAAGCGATCGCACCAATCGGACTATCGCCGCTGCTAAAGCTGAATTGCAGGGACGCGATCGCGATCATCAAGACAAAAAGATTACCAGCGTGACTGAACTTCAAGAAGCAGAAGCCAATGTCAAAATGGCTCAAGAGGAATTATACGCAGGGCAGGCACAGTTACAATCAGCATTAGCTAATCTCCACGCAACTGAGGCGGCTTTAGGAGCAGCGACATCAAAGCAGAACCGATATGAAAGTGCCGCTAAACAAGGGGCATTATCCCGCGATCAATTAGAAGAAGTACAGCTGGCTGTCAAACAGCAACAACAAGCTGTACAGGCGCAAAAAGCAACTTATAAAGCCCAAGAAAAAACAAATGAACGGCTAAAACAAGCCGTTAATGGGGCTATTGCTAAACGCGATCGCACTCAAGTAGCCCTCAACCCAAGCAATGCAGAGGTAGCAATGGCGACTGAACGCATTGCTCAAGAAAAAGCCTCTGGGGAAGTAAATAAAGCATCGTTAGAAAGAGAACTTCAAGCACTTCTCAAACAGAAAATTGAAACGGAAAAACAATTAGAGCGCGATACTAGCGAATTCAAGCAAGTTGAAATTGACCTGAAGCAAACTACTATTACCGCTACAGCAGACGGGATTATTTCCAAGCTAAATTTGAGAAACCCTGGTCAAACTCTCCGGGCTGGGGAGGAAGTTGTGCAAATTGTTCCTAGTCATGCACCTTTAGTTATCAAAGCAGCTGTCGGTTCTGAGGAAAAAGGTAAGATAAAAATTGGTCAAAAGGTGCAAATGCGAGTTAGTGCTTGTGCTTATCCTGATTACGGCACTCTCAAAGGCGTTGTCAAAGCGATTTCCCCGGATGCTGTTAGTTCGCAAAAAAACGATGCAGATACTGATACGAACTCTATCCCAAAAGCAACTGCTGTAGGTGCTTTTTACGAAGTCACAATTGAACCAGAGAAACTTGCTTTAGGTCGCAGTACAAAGAAATGTCAAATTCAATTGGGTATGGATGGCAGAGTTGATATTATTACCCGCGAAGAAACTGTACTGCAATTTGTGCTCCGCAAGGCAAGATTAATGACGGATTTTTGAGATGTCAATCGCCCAAAACTTTTAAAATATCCTCTGAGAACATAAAAAAGAATTCAGTTAGGAGATTATTAGATGTCATATCAATCAAATTGACGTTATTTTTCAGTTATAAAGGAAAATTTTATTCAACTAAGGGTTGTGGAATCGTGAAAAATTCCTGACGGCGTTGAATCAACACTATAACAACACCGCTTGCAACCACAGCAAAGGCAGAAGGAATAAATGGCAACCATAGCCCTTGTTTTAAAAGAGCGATCGCACAAACTCCATATAATATGACAACTGTCGCAACTATGGCGCAACCCTTATCTGACAGCGATCGCACCTGCCAAATAATCAGACTCCCAACTACAGACCAGCCGCATATCCAGAGAATATCGCCCCAGTAAGGCAAAACCCAAAGAATTGGACGTTGATCTAAAACTGCACTCAAAACTTGGCTAACCATTTGTGCTTGTATAAATATCCCTGGTATTTCTTGGTAATCTTGCTGTGCAGTACTGTAGAGAGTTGACCAAGTATCGCTGACTGTATTAGCTGTCACTCCAATGATCACTAGCTTATCTTTAAGTGATTTACGATCAAATTTATCACTCAATACATCATCAAGGGAAACTCTCTGATAATCTGTATTACGGTAATTGACAAGTATTTGATTTCCACCTAAATCAACTCCTTGTTGATAGGCACCACTGCGACTAGGTTTTAAGCGTTTAAATACTTTAGAGCCAAACTGTACATAATCTTCATTAAATTTAGGTTGAATATTTTCGTAAGATAAGTAACGAGTAACTAATTGCAACGAGAGCGAATAAGGCGTTGTACAAGTCGAAGAAGGCTCTTGTGCCATCATCAAAATTTGGCGACGGACGATACCATCTGGGTCTTGAATTGCATCAGTAAAACCCTGACGTTCTACAGGTACGTCTTTCGGAGGTTTAACACCTTGGGGATCGTATTTACTATCGGTGCTTTTGCAGACAACAACAACATTATCTTTATTAAGTTCAGTCGGAAGTTGTATTAGATTTGATTTATTTGGGGAGTCAGCGAAGTCTCTGTAAATATCCAGTCCAACAACTCGCGGTTGATGCTTTTGTAATTTGTTGAGTAATTTAGTTAACGTACTATCCGAAATGGATTTCAGTCCTTTGGTCATGTCTTGTCGTGATTGAATATCTTTTTCAGTAATTTCTACAATTATCAACCTTGGATCTGGGTCTTCCTTAGGTCGCAACCGTAGCATTTGATCGAAAGTTTGCAGTTCAATTTTCTCAAAGATTCCCAAGTATCTCAAACCTACTGTTGAAATAGCCACAAGAAAAGTACTAAGTAGTACAGTCCAAAGTTTGAATTTTGGTGTTGCAATTTTACCTTTTGTTGAAACTTCACCGACAAATTTAGTATCAGCAAAATTACCGCACAGTTCTTGCCACGTAGTAGGAACAGTTGTGGGATTTTGACAGATAACTGGCAACCAACTGGCACAAGGAAATTCATTTTCCAGTCCTTGAAGTCTTTCTCGCGCTTCTCGCACAGCCAAGTAAAATGGTTTGCTATCTGCAAAGGCGGTAAGAAAGTTTTTTAAAAATTCCTGTGCTATTAAATCTGGCACTCCTTCCCGCATTACAATCATTTGGGGAATATTTAAATCAGCTAAATTTCGTCCTAAACCAATTCCGTCACAAGAATTGAAAATTGCCAGTTTCAAACCGCGTCTAATTGCTGCCTTAAGTCCATTTCTCAACTGTGAAATTGCTAAAGTTTCTGTTTGATTGATGCAAATTGCCCCAATCTCTCCGTCAGCAAGACTAGTGCTATGTCCCGCAAAAAATAGAATATCCCAATCCTGGTTCCATAGATACTCGTCAAGTGTTTGCCGTGTTGGTTCTATAAGAAAGGTGGTTTGGGCATCTGTTAAACCTTGTAACAAAGAGCCGTCTTTATCAATATCAATACCAACTCTATTGCCTAGAATTGCCAAAATGTTGACTTTACCTGTAGGATATTTTTGTAATAGCTGAGGAGATTCATACTCATGATTGCTTAAAGCTAATTCCGCTTTCGGGTAATCTTCAAAAAAATGCCACAGATGCCAAGGCAAGCGATGCAGTAGAACTATATTTGTTTCAATAATTACTCTAATTTCATCATTACGACTGAGTAGAGTTCGCAACTGCCGCTCAATATTCTGAAATGGCTCAAATTTCAACCAAGCATTGATATTTGCTTGTAGCTGTTGGCAGACTTCATCAAAATCATTGACAGAAATATTGGTTATGTCTTGCGAATGTACTTTTATACGTTGGTTGCTACCCAGGCGTTGATGAACTGCTGCGTAGAGTAACTGCCATCTGCGGTAGAGTTCGCTTAGTTCTGGTGCTGGTGG
>NZ_JAIVFR010000336.1 GCF_020829685.1 Nostoc sp. CHAB 5715
AACTTTTGATTTGCCAGATCCATTATCTGACTCATTAATCGCTCAGATGATAGCCCAAGAGGATGCCCAAAACCAACAAAATCAAGAATCTAAGATTGAGGCTGTTTTGTTAAAAACTTTACAAACTTTTGAGGCAAAAAGCCAGGAAATACTTAAACTTTACTACCAACAGGGGTTGACTCAGCCACAGATTGTAGAACGCCTACAAATGAGTCAGCCTACTGTTTCTCGCCGACTGCTCAAAGCTAGAGAATTAATGCTAGCAGCGTTGATCCAATGGAGTCAAGATACGCTTAATATTTCTGTGACTTCCAACCTAGTTAATGATATGAGTAGTGCTTTGGAAGAATGGTTGAAAGTTAAATATGGGGAATCTAGCTGACGTTACGAAAGATGAGGTAGTAAAAATGACTGTTGCTTTTACAGAACCGCAGGAACTATTGTTAGAAATATCACCATCATTACAGGCAAGTTCTTGGCAAGAAAGCCAAATGTACACCACACCTAGCAGTCGCTGGCGTGCTTACATGAATCAAATTTGCCTTCATGGGTTTTTGAATTGGGTAAAAGCTGAATATGTTCCAGAAGCAAGTATCTGGCACAGTTCCCCTGGTTTTCCTGCTTTTTGGGAATTTGTCAATGGCACAGCAATTTTGTTAAAGGAAAAGCGAGTCGTTTTAATTCCCAGCGAGGCAATTGATGGTAGTGAGTTAGAAGTTCCTCAAGAATGGGTAGACATTCCCAGTTGGGCAGCAGACTATTATTTAGCAGTGCAAGTCACACCAGATGGGGAGTGGGTAAGAATTTGGGGCTACATAACCCATACTGAACTTAAATCACTGGCAGACTATGACCAAGTAGATAGGACTTATTGTATAGATGCACGGCACTTAATTAAAGACCTGAATGCTTTTTGGATGACCTACCAATTTTGTGGAATAGAGGAGATGAAAGCTGCGATCGCTCCACTACCAGAATTATCGACTGTTCAAGTAGAAAATCTTGTGCAACGTTTAAGTAATTATTCTGTAACATTTCCTAGACTTGCAGTGCCATTTACAACCTGGGGAGTGCTACTAGAGAATGAGCAGTGGCGGCAGCGTTTGTACCAAGAAAGGCTGCGATATCTACGACGGGCTGCGCCTACGGAATTTTCACAAGTACAAGTGAATCTCAGTCGTTGGCTGGAGCAGATTTACGATGCTTCTTGGCAAGCTATAGAAACTTTTTTTGAGCCAAACTCCAGTAGCCTAGCTTTTAATTTCCGCACTTCTTCCGGGTTAAATGCTGCCGCTATCAAACGCGCCAAGCTGATTGACTTGGGAATAGAAATAGAGGCTCAAAAAGTTATTTTATTAGTTGCCTTAATTCCAGAAGCTAACCAACAAGTTAGTATTCGCGTGCAGCTACATCCAGCTTGTAATCAACCTTACCTACCTGCTAATATCAAGCTAGTTTTACTTTCAGATCAAGGGGAAGTACTTCAACAAGTACAAGCAAGAATTCAAGATATTTATGTGCAGTTAAAACTCTTTGATGGAGAAGTGGGAGAATGTTTTAGCATCCAGGTTGCTCTTGATAGTTGCCAGGTTACAGAAAGTTTTGTGATTTAGTTATTAAGAGCCAGACTGAACAGGTTTTCTAATAGCCGCACACAGCCGAGTTGAATTAACATTCATTAGTAAGCAAGCTAATCACGCACGAATGGCAAAGTCCACTTAACTTATGAGTAAGCTAGTTGTCTTCAGCTTTTTGGGAGGAGATTTAAATCAAGGATTTCCTGTTGCACTCTAGTGGTTAAAGGTTACAAGGAAAAAGAAGACGACCAAAGGTTAAAGGGAAAAGGGGAAACAAAAGCATCCTTTACCCCTTCATCCCTTAATTCTTATCCCCTGAACCTTTGCCCAGCTTCTGCAAAAAGTTTAAGGATTGCTTGGTGAATTTAGAGTTTTGTGGTGGTAATTACCGTACAAAAGCGAATTTACCAGTAATTTAGTAGAGTTTGTTATGGTATACTTAAAAAGTTAAGACTAGCTTTACCAAAATTACACCACTCTACGATCCGGCAACAATTGCAGAATGGAAAGCAGTTTTAATTAAATATTTACCAACAAAATCTGAATTCAATCGAGGTTATGACTCAGCAAGTGATTCACCCAATGGTGAAATTGCAGCGCAACGTGCAATCACTCATAGAATCGAACATTATCAAGCCAAGCGATAGCATCTGGAAAATCGCTTTGCTCTACGGTAATGAATGGCAGCACTGGAAACAGGAACTGCTTGACTTTGGCTTTAGTATGCAAGACCCAGTTAGTGAATTGCTAGCTGTGGAAACTTGGGATGAGGAATAGGGAGTAGAGAATAGGGAATAGGGAATAGGGAATAGGGAATAGGAATTTTTATTAATATTCACCACTCCCTACTCCCCACTCCCCACTCCCTAAACTTGGCAAGCAGCTAAGGCCGCAGCTAATTCCTTTGCAGTCTGGTAGCGATCGCGTGGCAATGGTTCTGTAACGCGATCGATCACATCTCTTAATTGGGAACTAATGGTGGGAATTTTTGCCACATCAAACCTGAAGTTTCGCCCTCGTTGGCGGTAATACTTGAAAGGGTTTTCGCCTGTGAGCAGAAAAATCAGCGTTGGCCCAATTGCATACAAATCTGATTGAGTCAAAGGTTGTCCTCGTTCTTGTTCAGGAGCGCAGTAACCTTCTGCACCAATACGAGTACCGGGCGCTGTGCCAATTTCCTTAACTGCGCCAAAATCTAGCACCACTATGCGATTTACTGAACTTCGCACCATTAAGTTGGCGGGTTTAATATCGCGGTGAATCAGTGGCGGCTCTTGGCTATGAAGATAGTCTAAGATATCGCAGGTTTGAATCATCCAAGCGATGGCTTGGGTTGGCGTAACTGGGCCAGTAGTATAGACACGTCTCTCTAAATCTTGTCCGTGAATTAATTCCATTGCCAAGTATTTTTTTCCGCCTTCTACAAAGAAGTCGTAATACTTGGGAATCCCCGGATGGTTAAGGGATTTGAGAGTATACGCCTCCCGCTCAAATAATTCTTGAGCTTTGGCAATTTTTACCATATCAGCATTCATTTGCTTCAACACCAGCAGTTGTGGCATACCCGCAATCTGACCAGTCGCATCCCAAGCGAGATAAGTAGTACCCATACCTCCTTGTCCGAGAGTTCGCAACACCTGATAATGGCGAATTTTCTGTTGTACTGAGAGAGGTTGGCCGCAGTGGATGCAAAACAGATTGTTTGGGGAATTGCCTTCATGGGTGCAAGTGTATCTACCTTGGGCTGAGTAGAGTGTTGCAACGGCGTTTTCTTCTGTTTCTTGCATAAGTTGCGATCGCACACCAGTTTCCACTACTGTTACATCCTGAATTTGGAATTGCAGTATTGGGCCTCCCTGTGCCAGTTGCAACAGGGAATTATCTGGTAACGGACTCTGAATTACAAGGACACCGTTGAGGAAAGTCCCATTAGTACCCTGACTAATCAGCCGCCAACCACCGCCATTGTCAGCAGAATCTACTTGTCTCAGTTCTAGATGATGCCGCGAAACTAAACTATCAGTTAAAACAACATGATTATCTGCCGCTCGACCAATCCGAATTATGGAAGAGTTCTCAAAGCACCACTGCTGGAGGGGCGTTTTCTGTTGCGGTTCTAACAGAGTCAGACTAACCACAATACAACCTACAAGTTAAGAGGGAGTGGGGAGTGGGGAGTAGGGAGTAGGGATTATGGAAGTAGGGATTAGGTATTAGGAAAATTATTTCCCAGTCCTCATGCCCCATTCCCCATTCCCCATTCCCCATTTTTTAACTTTCCAAATTTGGGCGTACTTTTGCCCGGACAATTATACCAGTAATATTGTCGTGACCATTGTGTTGGTTCGCCAAATCAATTAAGTCTGTAACGCCCCGTTCTAAGTTAGCGCCAGAACTCAGTAACGGTTCTAAGTGAGTCTGCCAATGGGTTTCTATTAAATCATTATCTGATAGACCGTCCGATGCCAACACCAGAAGAGTATCTTCATTGATTTCAAAAAAGCCCACATCGGGATTAATCGAGTTTTTGTCACGAGGCCCCAGAGCTTGGGTGAGTTGGTAGGCATCCGGGCGGGCGTAAGCTATGCTTGCTTCCACTCCGCGTGTAATTTCCCGTTGCCCAACTTCGTGATCTACTGTGACTTGTTCTAGTCCCCGCTTGCGCGTCAGGCGATAGAGACGGCTATCTCCCACATGAGCAACTGCTGCTTGAGTATCTTGAATTAAGAGCATTACCAGAGTTGTACCCATGCGCCCAACTCCAGAACGGGCATCTTGTTGATTGAGCTTATAAATCGCCTCATTAGCTAAAAACACTGCCTCACGAATGCTATCTTCTGTTGGCAGTTGGTTAGTAATCCAGTGTTCTTGAAAGTATTGCTGTAGGGTGTTGACTCCTAACTCACTGGCTATTTCGCCGCCAGCGTGTCCACCCATACCATCACAGAGAATATACAAACCATGCCCTTCCATGACTCGACTTTTGGGCGACTCCAGCTTTTGAATTTTAGTTTCAATGCCAAAGTAGTCTTCATTATGATGACGTTGACGCCCTACATCTGTGCGTCCTGCATCTTCTAAGCTACTTAACTGCATCGCCAGCACAACAGTTGGCATATCATCAATTTTGCTTTCTGATTTTTCTGGCTCATCTGATTGCAAGATAATGGGCACAGCAGTATTTTTCTCCTTTATTGGGGGTAAAGTTGCGCTTGGTAATGCTTCTAGTTCAATAGAGATTTCCTCCAAACGCGATCGCAATTGTGCGATCGTCTGAACCTTACCTACCTCTAAATCCCCCAACATCTGGACTACAGAGCCAAATTGAGTGCGTTGAGACTGCCTAAATAGCGCTTGCCAAACCCGCCCCAAAGCTTGAATGGTTAACGGTTGCTCTGGAACAGCAGATGTTTCGGTTTCGGCATCTTCTGGCGACTCGGTGACAAACCCAGAATTGAATGATTCCACATACAACCTTTGTAGCGCCAGCGTTTGGTCTTCATCCAATCGCAAATTCGACAAATCTAAAAGGCTTTGACGACAACCTACTGGTTCCAATAATGCCCAAAGTTGGGTCATTTCATAACACCAGTGTAAAATTTTTAACGAACTCGTTGTTTCTTCTTGCCATAAATCGAGTAAAAGCTGCCAATGTGAGCGGTCTTCGATTATGACTATCTGCATATTTCCCTGCTGCCATGCATTGTGAATCGGCGGTATCCCCGGCTGACCTTGGTATTGTAATGCAGTATAAAGTTTAGCAAGGTGAGGAATTCTACTTGCTTCCACTGAGGGCGTTAGCAAATCCGATTGTTGACTTGCTAGTATTGCCTCAATCGGTGATATTTGATACGGTTGGCAGTCTAGAACTCTTACACCTACATCAGTAATGGTGGCAGCTTCCGTTTGGGCAGGTAACGCATCTAACAATTGATAGCGCTCTTGGGAGTCTAAATAGGAGCCTAATGCAATCTGAGAACTAGCGGATAGAGGAGATAAAGAAAATATTGCTCCCTCATCTCCCTCATCTCCCTTTTCTGCCACATCCTCCTCTACTCCCAAAGCTTTCGCAGTCGTTTCCTTAGCAATAATTGCCCAAAACACTGTTCCACATTCCGTGCCACAGTTATGACAACGTAGTGCATTCACAGGTACATCATCGGTACTGCATTCAGGACAGACCTTGTGGGTCAGGGACGTGCCACAGCTTTGACAGAATTTATTGCTATTGGGGTTTTCAAATTTACACTGAGGGCAAATCAGCATAGTGGAAGTTCCTTTATTCCCGTTCCAAGGTGCTTCTAGCCACTAAGATCCAAGGTGCCACAATTGGCTGTCCCTGACTACAGTAGACCTACAAGAGATTGTAGTTTATCAATGAATTTTGGTGGCAGTATTAATTGTGACGCATATCAGATAAATATTTAATATATTGGCAGTCAATTGCTTAGAAATGGGGAATGGGGCATTGGGCATGGGGCATCAAGAATGGGGAAGATGAGGGGGATGAGGAAGAAGCAAGGGAGCTCTTAGCTGGGAGTAGGGGGAGATGAGGGGGACAAGGGAGAATTATTGAACAAGTTTTTTCCTTGTCTCCCCCCTCTTCCTTGTCTTATCCTAATGCCCAATGCCCAATGCCCAATGCCCAATGCCCAATGCCCAATGCCTGTAGTAATTCCCTTCTATCAGTCAATATTCACGATACTTGTCATCATGTTATAAGGAAGAATACATCCGTCAGCAGCCAGAATCCACCATGAATTCTGGTTGCTGACGAAAGTTTAATACCTCACTCTCTTGAAAAGTGATGCTCCTGCAAACGTTCGTTCCGACGCTGCGCTAACAGCTCGAAGGCTTCCTCGATCTGGCTTTTCGCTAATTGCCTTCTTGTGTGTTCTCTATTCTGACTTTCAATTTTGAACTTCTTATGGCTGCCACTACCCCTGCTTACCGAATTGCTGATTTGTTCGCCGAACGAGCTAGAAACATCGCACCACCAACCTACAGTACAGAGTTAACCAAAATCGCCACTGTCAGCTTTACCTACGGTCTAGCTGACCCAATTCTCTTTCCTCACGCTCACTTGGCTGCTGCAAGTGCCACTGTGCTGGCAGAAGAGGCTCCGATCGCTCTCAAGTACGGCCCACCTTCATCTCAACTATACGAGCAAATTATCCTCCGCTTGCAGGCTAAAGGAATCACTACTGATCGCGATCGCCTGATCGTTGGCTATGGTTCTGGTCAGATTCTAGGCTTGCTACCAGATGTGTTTGTCGAACCTGGTGATGTGGTAATTGTGGAAGGCCCAACCTTCCTGGGAGCAGTTGTTAGATTTGTCCACGCTGGCGCACGTATAATTACTATTCCTATGGATGAGTTGGGGATGGATGTAG
>NZ_JAIVFR010000337.1 GCF_020829685.1 Nostoc sp. CHAB 5715
GGGGGATGAGGGAGATGAGGGGGATGAGGGGGATGAGGGAGAAGAATTAATAACCAATGCCCAATGCCCAATGCCCCATGCCCAATGCCCAATTTGAGAGTTTCAAACAATATTTTGACAATTTACGATATAATGCCACACACTTGTTGATTATTAGTTGTCATGTACTAATGACCAATGACCAATGACTAATGACTCATAACTAAATGATTACAGCCACAGCGACGAAGATAGAAGCAATTCTGTATTTAAAGGGTAAACCCTTGTCGCTCGGCGAAATCGCCGAGTATGCCGCGTGCGATCGCGCCACTGTCAAAGAAGGCATAATTGAACTAATGGACAACTATGCCCACCGAGATAGCGCCTTAGAGGTAGTAGAAACTCCAGATGGTTACAGTTTGCAACTACGGTCTGATTTTCATGATTTAGTGCAAACGATGATACCAGTAGAATTGGGTGTAGGTGCATTACGGACTTTGGCTGCGATCGCCCTTAATAGTCCCATACTCCAGAGCGACTTGATTAACCTGCGCGGCTCAGGAGTATATCAGCACGTCCCAGAACTCGTAGAACTTGGTTTCATCAGAAAGCGCCGAGACAGCGATTCTCGCTCCTATTCACTCCAAGTAACCCCGAAATTTCATCAATATTTCCAAATCGAACAACTCCCCCAAATACTTTCCAGTAGCCAGAAGGAAGAACAACTAGAACTAGAACTGGAGGGAGTAGGGAGTGGGGAGTAGGGAGTGGGGGAATGAGGGAGATGAGGGGGATGAGGGAGCAGGGGAGGTAGGGGAGGTAGAGGAAGAAGAACTATTGATTATTCCCCATTCCCCATTTCCCATTCCCCATTCCCCACTCCCCATTCCCCACTCCCCTCCTCTTGACTTATACCTGTGGTGAATGCGCTACCCTTGTACTATGGTTTAGAGTAGAGTTAGCAATTAAGCTAAATAAAACTGCCAATGGTGTTTAATCCTGACTTTTTAAATGACAACTCTGAGGAACACCCTAATCAACTTCTTTCAGACCACTCTGAGCAATACCCCAATCAGTTACTCAAATATCTACAGCATCAGTCTCCTGATGTTTTAGCCAGGATTGCTCAGTCCGCCAGCCCCGAAATTAAACAAATCATCTCGCAAAATGTCCAAGGGCTTGTGGGAATGCTCCCGCCAGAAAATTTCAACGTGCAAATCACAACAGATCGGGAGAACTTAGCTGGGCTTCTAGCGTCGGCAATGATGACAGGGTATTTTCTGCGCCAGATGGAACAAAGAATGCAGTTAGAGCATTTGTCTAATGATCAATAATCAATGGTCAGTAGTCAAACATTCTGGAACTATTGACCAAATAATTACTAATTCGTAATTCGTAATACTTCGGCTACGCTCAGTACAAGTTCGTAATTCGTAATTAAAAAGGTTACAGCAGCCCACACTGAATTTTTAATTCAGTGGTTAACAAGACATTTGTGGAGAGTTAAAGCTTCCACTGATAGCGACGCGCAAAGCGAGTCCGCGAGTGTCTTGCAATTACGAATTACGTTAGCGCAGCAGTAGCGAGTCCGCGTTCGCTTTTAGCCTCTCGTAGAGAGCGTCATTATTAATTACGAATGATTTTGACTATTTCCTTTCAGGATAAGCTCCTGATTGTACTTTGAAGGTTTGAATTTTACCGCTACGGTTGACTTCGATAGCTATTATGTCTCCAACTGTGCTGGACTCTACGAGCTTCTGGACTTGGGCTGAGGTTTTGACTGGTTTACCGTTAACTTTTTGAATCACATCTCCAGGAAGCAGTCCTCCACGCTTGGCTGGAGAATCGTCTGTGACTTCTTTAATCACAATCCCAGCTTCCTGCTGAATGTTGAGCTGTTTTTCTTGATTAATCTGCCGTTTTCTGATGGGAGAAAGGTCTGCCATTTCAATACCCAAAAAGGGATGTTCCACACGCCCTTTGGTAAAAAGTTCATTGGCGATGCGGGCGGCGGTTTCAATGGGTATGGCGAAACCGAGTCCTTGAGCATCAGCGCGGATAGCAGTGTTAACACCAATCACTTCGCCTTGGGCGTTTAACAAGGGGCCACCAGAATTACCAGGGTTAATTGCGGCATCAGTTTGGATAAAGCTAACTCGCTTATCTGGGACACCGACTTGAGTGCTGGTGCGATCTGTAGCGCTGACGATGCCGATAGTGACAGTATTATCTAAACCTAGAGGATTGCCAATAGCGATCGCCCATTGTCCTGGTATTAAGTTTTGCGAATTGCCTAATTTCACAGTCGGTAGATGATCCGCTTTTATTTTCACCACCGCCACATCTGTCACCGAATCAACTCCTACCACCTTACCCTCTAAACTACGACCATCCTTGAGGGTGACTTGTACTGTATCTGTATCAGCTACCACATGAGCGTTAGTGAGTAATTCTCCATCTTCGCTCAAAATAAATCCTGATCCTGTACCGCGCTCAATGCGTTCTTGGGGAATTGGTTGCTCATCCTCTCCAAAGAATCGCCGCAAGAGGGGATTTTTCAAAGCGTCAGAGATAGGATTGGCGACTTTGCGAGTGGCATTAATTCGCACCACAGCCGGGCCAACTTTTTGCACTGCCGTCGCAATAAAATTCACATTATCGCCCCCAGTAGCCCCAATCGCTCCGTTAGAAGAATTTGGCACTACAGATTCTGGAGGCGAAGCCATTGTTACATTTTTTAACTGTTGGAACGAAGAATTTTTGAGCAGGAGATAGCGACTGCCAAATAAACCTGCACCACAGCCAAACACCAGTAAAAATACATAAACCGCCAGTTGCTTTAAGGATAACTTCATAATCATTCTGCTTAAGGACAGAAATGCAGTTGCTAACTTCTAAGTGTAGTCAAGCTAACGGCAAGTGGACAGATCAATTTACGAGGAATTGGGCATTGGGGATTGGGCATTGGGCATTGGTTATCGTAAATTAAAGGGTTTAAGACCCCTATATCACATGTAGCATCAGTTTTAGTCGGAGTTTAAATCTCCGTCTGAAATGTTTAAAATGTTTGAATTTTGAATTTTGAATTTTGAATTTTGAATTGTTAATCTTCTTGTCTCCCTCATCTCCCCCTGCTCCCTCTACTCCTCCACTCCCCACTCCCCACTCCCTACTCTTCCCATCTAAAATTTAAAGTTAATGCGCTCTTGACCTGTATACATGACTTTACCCTTTCGTCAACTGTTTCTCTGTAGCTTAGTTAGCGCCTTGAGCCTAGTATCCATACTGCCAAACATCAACAGCGCCAAGGCTGCTGTGGGTGGTTGCCCAACTCCAGCCCTATCTCGCTTCCAACGCCATAAAGTTGTTCGTGGCGAAACTTTAGAGAGCATAGCCCAGCGCTACAATCTCTTACCTACAACTATTATTGGCATGAATCCAGCTTTGCAGAGCGGTGCAATCGCAGCCGTTGGTAGTGTACTTCAGATTCCTCCCTACAATGGGATTGTCGTTGAAGTGCCTCGTGGTCAAACTTGGCGACAAGTGGCAGCGAAATACAAAGTTCGTGCTGATAGCCTTTTTGAGGTAAATGGCTGCCAACAAGACCCCAGAATTGTGTTTGTTCCGGGGGTAAATTGGTCGCCCAATGGTGTTGTAACTAAATCCCCTTTACCTACTGATGCAGGTACGCCAAACCGTGCATCCTTGTCTGGATATCCTTTGGGGGAAGTGGCAAATGTGGGATTAGCTTACGGCTGGCAAATTAATCCTGCTACAGGTGAAGTTTTCTTCCATAGTGGTGTTGATTTATTAGCACCAGTTGGTACAGATGTGCTAGCGATCGCGCCTGGAACCGTAGCCTTTGCTAATGACCAAGGTTCCTATGGCAAGTTGGTCATTATTAACCACAGTGGCGGACTCCAAAGCCGCTATGCCCAGCTTGACAGTATCAAGGTTACTGTCGGTCAACAAGTAAAAAAAGGAGACTTACTGGGAACAGTAGGCACTAGCGGAAAACCAACCTCCGGTCAACCGCACCTCCATTTTGAAGTGCGTTCTAGCTCATCTCTGGGTTGGGTAGCAGAAGATCCAAAGGGTTATTTGAAGAAATGAGGGAATGGGGAGTGGGGAATAGGGAATGGGGGATGAGGAAGCAGGGGAGGCAGGGGGAGCAGGGGAAGAAGAACTATGATATTGACCAATGCCCAATACTTCGGCTTCGCTCAGTACAAGTGCCCCATGCCCTATGCCCAATGCCTAATAACTAATGACTAATGCCCAATACTTCGGCTTCGCTCAGTACAAGTGCCCCATGCCCTATGCCCAATTCCCAAATTCGCTAGATTTTACAATGTGCATTCCTGCCTCTGCAAACCTTGCAAATGCTGCATCTGCCTGTTCTGTGTAGTCCACAACACCGGCAACAACAACAGGCGAAGTAGAATCTTCTAGCAAATAGATTTTTTGAGCAAGGGTGGCATCTACCTGTTTAATTTCTGTTAATAAATCGTCAATTGTCCAAGCGACGCAGTGACTTTTAGCTTGACCACCAATAATTACTGCATCATATTCTAAAAGTTGCGTAATCAGGCGCGTGTTCTTTAGAGCAAGTGGACGTTGCTCAAAATCTTCCAACACCTCTGGACGCAAAATGGAATAGTTTTCTGTTAAGGGATTTTCACCTTTAATTTCAAATTGCGTCTGACTCTGACGAGCAATACAGTGGAAAAATATGGCTTCTTCTATTGATGAAACTAAAGCATGACCAATACCACCCAACATAGAATGATAAGGCCAAACTGTTAGGGGATATTTACCGTCTTGACTGAGTTGCTTAACGTAATGGTAAGTATGTTTTTCTAATAATTCATAATCCCCATTAGTAACACTGTCAGCAACTGCTGGATTAACTTTCCAGATACCTTGTTCGATGTCTGTTGGGGTAATGTTAGTAGCTGCTGGAGTAGGATGTTCGCCGACTTTATTGGGGTTAAAGTGAGGAGGAATTGGTAGTTGGGTTATTGTTTGGGTGTTCATATAATTCTGCATTTATGTTGTAATTATTAAGCTTGCCTCAGTTAAATATAATGCCTTACTTAGTAAACCTCATCATGGGAACCTAAAGTTAGCAACAAAATTTCTTCCTCTCCTGATTCAGGATTTGTAACAAATTTAAATAAAATCCGATTACGATAATCAATTGAACATGAGTATCTACCCGATGAATCGCCTTTTAGCTTGTGACTACGTAAACTGAGTTGAAATGGGTCTTCAGCGATTTGTTGTAATACTTGCTCAATTTGAGAACGTAACTCAGGATTTTTCTTGACTAGACGCTTAAAAGCACGAACAAAAGTCGGACTCCAAACCAAATTTTTCACTCGTCTAACTCCGCCATCAAATCTGCAACTGAACCACGCCGGACATTACCTTGAGCATAATCACTTTCTGCTTGCGCGATTTCTTTTAATAAATCATCCCGTCGCTGTTGTTTGAGACGCTTTTGGATAATATCTACAAGAATAGCCTGAGCTTCTGGATCTAATGCTTCTACTGCTTCTATAGCTTTCTGGAATGTAGATGTTTTTTCTAGCATGGGCGTTAAAGAATTTGATGATAAGTCTAATTTAGCTGGTGGTGTGTGTAATCTGTTTACTCAATAGTATATTTGTATTAAGTAAAACAGCGTAAATAATTAAAGGTTTGTAGTAAGTAGATGGACAAAAATATTTACAGTCATTGCGAGCGAAGAGAAGCAATCCCAGCCGCAAGCGAATTGCTTCATTCCGCTTCGCTCCATTCGCAATGACGTTGTGTAATTAATTCTGTTCTACTACTTAATAAGTTCAGTCCTTCTTTTAGGACTAAAGTCCTTACTACGAACTCAATTATAATAATTTTACATTACTTAACAGATTTCGATTTATTCGCACAGACTTACTTATGAAAACATAAATTTAGCGTTAGCAAAGCTTAATAAAGTTATCGCTCTCATCCAAACTTCGCAACATTGCCAAACGTTGATCTAACCACTCATCTGTAAACCAACCATAAGGCAAAACATCGCCAACTACGTTTGTGCTGATTCCCATCACCCAAATATGAGCAGCTTTCACAAACACAGGAATTGATGCGAGTTCAGCCTCACTGAGTTTACGAATAGCTTGATATCCTTCAATAAAACTGTTTCTGACTGTCATATCTATCTTTATTTTCAACGCTACGTGCAAAAACTTCGCAATCTCAAAAGCACGCCAACCATAGCCGCACTGGTCAAAGTCAAACAAAGTAGGTTCATTCTGTTCTGTAAAATGAGCATTCCCTGAATGTACATCTCCAACACAAATTCCATATTCAGGCGCTGTTAGATGTAGTTGAAATCCTGCGAGTTGGCTTTTGATTTTTATTATTTCTTTTTGAAGATAATCAATATCATTTTTTCTATGTTTGTAGAGATGTGTAATTGCTCTCATTGACCAATCGAGCAAGTATTCGTTGTTTAATGCGGGTCGGCTAAAACTGCTTTTAAAATTGTCTAATTTCTGATGAATTTTTGCCAGTACCCCTCCCAAAATATAACTTTGTTTACCATCAAGTTTGTCATCAACTGCGTGACCAGGTGCGTAGTTAAATACTGCTACATAGCGCACGCCTTCGGGTGCTAAAATGTTTGTCGTAAAGCTACCATTTTTTCTAGCAATAGGGTATGCAACTGGCTGTTTTTGCTCATGCAAAAATACTAGTAATTCTAGTTCAAAATCAATTTCTTCTTTATTCCTCCACCCACGCCGATAAACTCGCAAAATATACTTTTCTCTCTCGGTTATCACTAGATAAGTATCATTTAGACCTCGTTTGTATAATTTACAGCTATGAGGTTTGGGGATTGGATACTCACAGAGTACACTGGTAATTAAAGCCGCCCCATCAGGAATTGAGTGAATTACAGGTATTGCAGGTTGGGTCATAGAATTACC
>NZ_JAIVFR010000338.1 GCF_020829685.1 Nostoc sp. CHAB 5715
CGATCTGGAAGGGCATCCCCAAGTGTTGCCTTTACCACAGGTTAATTGGTAACTACTGTAAGCTAACCAGCTACCGCGCCGCCTTTGACCAAAGATAGTTTTGCCAGCCACACAAACGTAATGAACGTTTTTGTAAAAAGCTCCTGGGTAGTTATTGGTGACAAAATCTAGATTGGAGCGCGTCCAGCGTTCCTGACTAATATGGGGTGTACCTAAGGTGATGAGAGTAGCAATCAGGGGATGCCCTTCCCAGAGAGATGGTTTAACGTTACCTCTTGCCAAATAAGGCTTTTCTCCCATGTAGATGCGGGATATCCAACCTCCAGCTGAGTGACCAATCAAGTTAACTTGAGTAGCATTATGTTGCTGCAATGTCTGCTTGATTGTAAGATCAAGTTGTTGCAGAATTGGCGTTACAGGTCTTCCTCCAATAGTGGGTAGCCAGTCACGCCGTCGTAGTGGTACTGTAACAGTGGGAAAATCTAACTGTTGTAGGGATTGTTCTAGTTGACGATAAGCGATCGCGCTTTCTAGATATCCAGGTACAATAACTGTCGGTAACGGCATTTTAAATTTTGGATGCAATGATTGAGGGTTTGAACTTTTTTGACGAAGAAGTAGTCAAAAGTCAAAAGTTAGAATTGCGATCGCATGACTGACTCCTTTTATAAAAACCCAAATAGCTTTGACGGGGTTTAGGGCTAGAATGTCAATAAAATTGTACAATTTGCAACAGACTTAGGGACTGCTGATGTGGTAGTATTTTCACATAGGGACTAGTCTCGGACAAGTAAGTGTGCCATTTACAGAAGCGGAGTTGACTGGAAAACAGTAGAAAAAACAAGGCAACTTCAACAGATGTTGTTATCTGCTCAGACTTGCGCTTTCACTTAAACTTTAATAAATATCCGAGATATTAATTTTAATTGCGTGCGTCATAACAATAAGAAATCAAAAGTAGTAATTTTTCAAATATCTCTTTAGCAAGCTCAAACTGGAACACATGATACAGCGTCATTGATCAATTAAAAACTTGAATAAATGGCAATTTTGGCGTTTTTATTGCCAGGATAGGAAGTTATTATTTCCTTAGTGGGATGCATATCTCGCAATATCTTGCAAGATAGTCAAAAAGAAAAAATCGCTAGTCAACTGCAACTGAGCCGAGTGAACGATAACAGCTATGTCTTACGTCTCCCTGTTTAGAACTATACCAGAACTCTTAAGCCAGCCAATTGGGATAGCAGCTATAGCTTCTCTTGGCATCCACGGTGCGATCGCCATGATTGTGCCATTGATGCCTATGGATTCTAGCAAACCCAAAGATACAGCATCATCCAAAACCGTCGGACTTTTGGAATTTAGCCAAGCCGACCAAAGCCGTTTGCCCCAAAGCACGCCCCAACTTGGTTTACAACAACTTCCTCCAATAGCGCCACTTTCTGCTCCGAACTTTAGCGCCCAAACTCTATTGCCCCCAGTGGCACCAGCGCCATCTAGTCAGCTAGTACTGCCTCCGCTACCCGCATCATCAAATAACTATCGAGTTTCCTCCTTGCCTAGTAGGCAATCTTTGCGGATGATTACTAGTGGTAATTTGAGATTTGACGCCTCTAAATTTGATAGTTCTAAATTCAATACCAGCCCTAAATTCTCTCGAACAGCGCCTCGTGTGAATGTGAGTGACACCAAATACGAGGCATCTGTGCCTCTGGCTGTAAATAGATTACCAGAATTGCAATCGCAGAAAATACCTGATGATATTCTGCAAAAGCCGTTGGCTGTAAATAGATTGCCACAATTGCAGTCGCAGCAAATACCGCAATTACAAAAGATATTCAACTAGCTGAGAAATTGGCTGTTTCTGGCACACCTTTTTTTGTAATTAATAGTCCAACTTTTTCAGGAGTGGTGCAGCTAGCAGATATCGAAAGTATATTGACTAGTACTAAGTAAATTAGTGTGTTTGAAAATAGCCTCTCATTGTTTCAGTAGCTAGGGTCTTTCAAATTCCCTTTTTTATTTTCAAAATATTTCTTCTGTAATTCCTCTGGAATGGGAATAGGACGACTATTTTGTAAACTAACAAAAGCGCCTTTCTGGGTAGCTACTGCTGCTAACTCATTGTTAGATAAAATTTCAGCTTGTACAGTCCACTTCAACCGTCCTAAATTACTCAGCCATAAACGTCCAATTACTTGATCAATAATCTTTATCGGACGTTTATATTCAATTTCAGTTCCAGCTAAAACAGGCGCATATCCTTGCTCAATTTGTTGATTGAGTTGCCAGTGTTCATCTAAAAACTTTAAACGTAAATCCTCTAGCCATCTAATATACACAATATTACTCACGATTCCCATAAAATCAATGTCAATAATTGCTTGCAGGCGTTCTAGGGCGTGGCGTTTGCTTCGTAATGCAAATCTAGTATGCTGGTAGATGAGAGCGATCGCAAAGTCAAAAGCCTGTAGCGCTAGATCATCTTTGCTTTGGAAGTGATTGTAAATTCCTCCTTTCTGCAATCCCGTCACACCCATGATGTCTGACATCGATGAGCCTGCATACCCCTGTTGGTTAAACAGTTCGGCTGCTTTGTGGAGAATTCTGCTTTTTGTTTCTTGGCCTTTGGACATTACAGCGATTTTTAGATGAATGGATTATGGGGAGTGGGGAGTGGGGAGTAGGGAATAGGGAGTGGGGTAATTTATTGAATTGGAAATTGCTGTAAATAAAATATTACCGACCGAATGGTTTGTTTAAACATAGTGCAAGAAGTGCTTTAGAGTCAAGTATTTTTCAGCGCTGAGTTCTTAACTATGCATTGGGCATTATTATTCTCCCCCACCTCCCCTGCTCCCTACTCCCACTCCCCATTCCCCACTACTTCGGCTTACTTCGACTACGCTCAGTACAAGTCGCGGTTCCTGAGCGTAGTCGTTCGTGCAGCGTCCCGCAGGGAAGGACAGTACAAGTCCCCACTCCCTCTTTATCCAGATAATTTCGCAAGATACAACGCGAATACGCTAGACGTTTGCTCATGCTTACAAGTAAAATACGGTAAGTGCATCGCCTTACCGGCTTTTACATGTAAAACCACAGAAAAACCAGTTAGAAGTTGAGTTTAGCAGAACAACTGACCCATAAGCAGTTATCAAAACCTGTTTCAGCTAAATGCCAGTTGTCATGCTACCAAAAACTTCCAGACAGGTTTTAAATTGTCCAGGAATCCTCTGCCCTAACTTTTAGCTGGATAACCTTTGTGTCACTCATCCCTAGAGAAACACAATAACTTGCCATCACTAGCTCTGTCTACGACTGGGCTATAGTTTGGCACAATTGCTGCTCTCTAGCAGTGAAGCTTTAGCTGATTTTCGGTTATAGCTGCTCGTAGTTGAGTCAGTGAAAAGTTATTAAGGCTTTGTTTGGAGATTTAAACCCTATGTTGCTCACTTAATAGAAGTGGGAGACTCAACAGGACTTTGATAACTCATAACTGATTGTTGAAACCCCCGAAGAGTGAAGAGTATGGAATATTTATTACTACCGTTCTTAAGCTTTTTTGTTGGCATCATCGTTGGTTTGACGGGAATTGGTGGAGCCTCTCTCATCACGCCAATGCTAATTTTTGTTTTTCAGGTTCCGCCTTCTATCGCTGTGAGTTCTGATGTTGTGGCTGCCACATTGATGAAGATTGTTGGTAGTGTCAAGCATTGGGAACAGAAAACCCTTGACACAAAAGTTGTCAAATGGCTGACATTCGGGAGTGTTCCAGGCTCACTGTTCGGCGTGGGGATTTTGCACTTTCTTAAACGTACAGGTGAGTATAACCTGGATAACATCTTGCTCCGTTTGCTTGGTGTGATGATTTTGCTAGTCACACTATTAGCACTAGTGCAATTGCTGCTATTAACTTTTTTCCCCAAATTTAATTTACCCGAACTGCCGAAATTAGACTTAGAAACTAACTTTGACCGCTGTGTAACAATCACTTTGGGAGCAATTTTAGGCTGTTTGGTTGGTCTAACTAGCGTCTCATCGGGTTCAATGTTTGCCTTGGTGCTGATTGGGTTTTTCCGGCTTGATGCACGGAAGTTAGTCGGTACAGATATTTCACACGCAGCAATTTTACTGCTGTTTACTGCCCTCGGCCACCTCAGCCTGGGAACAGTTGATTGGAGTCTGGTAGTACCTATATGGCTAGGCTCTGTTCCAGGGGTGTTAGTAGGCGCTAAAATCTGCCAGTTAGCTCCGCAACGCCCACTACGGTTTATCATTTATACCATCTTAATGATGGTGAGTTGGAAATTAGTTCATCAGGTTTGACAGGACTCGGTAATAGAGTTTGGTTGTAAAAGTTTTTCGCTGCTCACTCACTCTCGAAAAAGACGGCACCCAGATTAGGTGCAACTAAATCTATTCCTCCGTTCGTTCCAGTATTCGTAGGAAAACAAGAATTAGCAACATTCAGCAGTGTTTTCGGAGTGCAAGTAACATCAGGGGCAAACAGCGAGTAGCCGTAGACTTTTTTTCCATGTGATACGAGTTCGTCGGTGCGAATCAGAAGACCTCCTAAAACTTGATTCGGTGGAATAGTGAGTGCAGGGTTTATGGGAATTCCAGGATTATTTTTGGCAGCATTGTTTAGGAAATAATAATTGAAATCAGACAAAAACTAGGTTGAATGCTTGGGTGAAAACGGATTGGATTGTACCCAATCGCAGGCATAAAGGAGTATCGCAATTCGCAATTACGTTTTGTGATAGCGAAGCGTTAGCAACATAGCAGCGTCTGGGGATTTAGACTCCAACACCAAAACAAGCAACAAGAGCGTGTATGGGGTTTTTACTTTTTACTTTTTACTTTTTAAACTGTCTCAATCAAACATGGGAGGCCAAAGTTCGGATACTAAGAGTTCCCACTCAGGGAACAAGTCTGAGACAGTGAGCTTTTCACTATTCCCTAACACCGTCACTTTACTGCTAGGACGATAAACACTCACGGTCTGAGCATCTGGGTCAATCAATAGCGCTATTCTCACTCCCAAGTCTAAGAATCTTTGGATCGTTTGTTGCACAGATGCCAGTCGGTCAAAGGCAGATTTAATTTCTACTACTAAATCAGGCACCAATTCAGGATAAGTTCGCGGCACCCGCTTCAAGCGTTCCCGTGAAAAGAACGAGATACGCGGCGCAACTATCTCTCCATTGGGTAACTGAAATCCACCTTTAGAGCCAATAATATGCCCTAGCTTACGAGGCTCTACCCAGGAAAATAAAAACGCACAAAATCGAGCGCTAATTTCACCAGAGGTAAAATCAGGTGGGGAATCGCTCAATTCATCTTCATTGCTAAAGTTTCTACTAGGAATAATAGTTGCCGATGGGATGTCCAGAGATGTGATTTCTCTTAGCACTTCTTGCCAAAGATTCTGAAGATTTACGTCTAGCTTTTCCAGCACTCTGACTGCTACCCCATCTGTTACCCCTAGCACACCTAGTAGAAGATGCTCTGTACCAATGAATGTGTGACCTAATCTTAGAGATTCTTCTATAGCAAAGTCCAAAACTTGCTTTCCTTTAGGAGTAAAGGGATACTCCACACCTTGAATTCCAGTACCGCGACCAATAATTTTTTCTACTTCAGTTTGAGCAGCTTCAAGGTTGATATCAAAAGACTTGAGAACCTTAGCAGCTAAACCATTACCTTCTGCAATTAATCCAATCAAAATCTGTTCAGTACCTACAAATTGATGTCCTAAGCGCTCACCTTCGCCTTGTGCCAGCACGATCGCCCGGTATGCTTTCGCAGTAAATCTTTCAAACATAGACCTTTCCTCTGTTAAGAAAATAAATGGCAGTGGACAGCGGAATATTTGAGCAATTTTGAACGCTAAGGACAAACTAGGGTCGTATTTACCAACTTCAATAGCATTGATGGTTTGACGACTCACGCCCAAAATTTTTGCTAATTCCGCCTGTGACCAATTGCGTTGAGTTCTCAGAAAACGTAAACGATTTTGCATTGCTTGGCTGAAAAAACCAGTGTGTCTGCATAGTTTTTGCCTTGCCTGAATTTTATCGTAAACCTAACTTGTCTTTATGTCAAGTTTGCTTTACATTAAAAATCAAACCTCCATTCACCCCGTTTTGAAAAAAGCGGAGACATTTGTTGGGTTTAAAAGCTTCAGGACTTACGCCAGATGTGACTCAAAACCTGATTATTGCGTAGCGAACTTTAGATTTCAGATTGGGGTTTTCATCGTTCAATCTCAAATCCAGCATCCAACTCTTTACCAATCAAACATCAACTGGGGCAGCTACGCCAAGCCATTAGCCAAAAAACAATCTGGCTACCAACGGCGTTTATCTTCATCTGGCAAGCTACCCCAAATGCTGACTCAGCCTTTTTCTACTTCGCTACCAACGAACTCCACTTTGAACCAGAATTTTTGGGGCGGGTGCATTTGGTAACAAGTTTCGCTTCTTTAGCAGGTGTTTGGATTTTTCAACGTTTCCTCAAAAGCATCCCTTTTCGCGTGATTTTTGCTTGGAGTACTGTCCTTTCGTCAATTTTGGGGATGACGATGCTGTTGTTAGTGACTCACACAAACAGGCTGTTGGGTATAGATGACCACTGGTTTAGTTTGGGTGATAGCCTAATTCTGACTGTGATGGGGAAAATTGTTTTTATGCAAGTGATGGTGCTAGCAGCAAGGCTTTGTCCCTCTGGTGTGGAAGCGACATTATTTGCCTTGTTAATGTCGGTGTTTAATTCAGCAGGAACGGTTTCCCATGCATTTGGGGCATTAATTACCTATTGGCTGGGAATCACCGCAACGAACTTTGAATCACTTTGGCTATTGGTGCTAATTACTAACCTCAGCACGCTGTTACCCCTACCATTTATCAACTGGCTACCTGCTGCCGAGGAAGAAACTGAGACATCCATT
>NZ_JAIVFR010000339.1 GCF_020829685.1 Nostoc sp. CHAB 5715
CCCTCAGAGACGACTATGATCAACATGGGTGTTTTAAGATTAGGTATTGGGGAATTATTGGCGGCGATCGCATTAAAGGGATCTGAAAAGAGACGCGATTAATCGCGTCTGTACAGGAGTTAGGAGTAGAGACGCGATTAATCCGTCTGTGAAATGATATGCAGCTTTTTTAATTCTTCTCGGTGGAAAACACGCGCCAGATAATAAAGACCGTCAAACCTAGATAGGTAAATACTGTCAGCCATTCTTGCCAGCTACCAAATTCATTATTCATCAGCAAAAGCCGGAAAATTAATATTTTTAGATCCTACACGTTGAGGTTGTCATACCAACTTCGGCAAATCACTTATAATATGTCATTGCGTTCGCCCCTGGCGTTCCCGTTCGCGCAGCGTCTCCGTCAGGAGAAGGGTATGCAACGAAGTGGAATGAAGCAATTCGCTTGCGGTTTGGGATTGTACGCTTTGTTCGCTTTTGACTAAGTATTAAGTCGAACATGATATCAGTCGCTTGCTGTATTTTGGGGCAAAAACGCTACTCAAAAATTTTTAGCGAATTTTCCGGAATCGATAACAGCAAAGTGGTATCACTTATCAGAGCATCGATATTATACTGAACCTCTATAACTAACCTTCGGGGAATATAGCCCCATTGTTTACGCTCAAAAGCCTGGTCATGAAGACTGGGCTTTTGATGTTTATACCAATAGTAGTTACAGATGGATACCGGGAAAACGTAGACGCGAACGCATCAGCGTCTCGTAGAGAAGCGGCTTGCCGCAGGCTACCACAGAGGCACAGAGAACACAGAGAAATAAGAGTTTGAGAGAGTTTTTGGGTAAGGGACTTCCAAAAAATAAATTATCCCAAATTAATTTGTACGTTTGTAGGGACGCACAGCAATGCTCAGACATGTCAACTTATACCAATTCTATTAGGACTTACGCACGCTCTACGAATTCTTGGCGTTCTTGGCGTCTTGGCGGTTCGATAAATTAAGCTTTTGGGCGATTTTTGCGTAAGTCCTATCTATATGAAGATGCATAGAATTGGTATAAACTTCATATTTTGACTAAATTCAATAAGCAAAATCCGGAATTACTTTCTCAAAATAAGCTTTGACTTACTCAAACCCCAGTTTGCCTTCTGATTTTGGTGTTTTCCGCAAGTAAAATCAGCTTTGACTTACTCAAACCCCAGTTTGCTTTCTGATTTTGGTGTTTTCCGCAAGTAAAATCAGCTTTGACTTACTCAAACCCCAGTTTGCTTTCTGATTTTGGTGTTTTCCGCAAGTAAAATCAGCTTTTGCTTTCTCAAAATGCCATTTGACTTACTCAAACCCCAGTTTGCTTTCTGATACCAATTTGAAAAAAGAATGCGACAGATATACACTCTCAAACCCTTGTGATATCTAGTTTTCTTCCTAACAGAATTTTGAATGACTTGTGTGTACACCGTGCTTCTGGTGCGATCGCCAAGGCTGGGGCGCATCCTCGAAAAAGGGGGCTTCGCCGCCGTCGATCTCGGCGGCTTCGTCTCTTCTTCCGGTAATATTAGTACTTATCAAGAAGTTTTAATAAAAAAGATATGTCTTCAATTCCTCTAACCTTGAACCTAATTGAAGGTTCTGTCTCCTTCAGTTTTTCACCCCAAGCAGCACGAGAATTAAAAGCAGCAACAGATCAATTGATGGAGCGCCTGAAAGCTGTGGCCGCTAAACCCACTCCTGGCGGTGGTAAAGTAACTCCCCAGCCTCCCCTGGAATATCGTTATACGGGTGAAGTATTTTTAGAAATTTTCTGTAATCCTAATATCTGGCCAACACCCTTCGCAGCCAAAGTTTTGCTGACTGTCCGCAACGTCAACATCCGCTTGACTACTGAAGCTGAACTTACGCGTATAATTGAAGACATCAATAATTACTTAGAGCAAGTAGAATAATAGTTCATGTGATTTTTCTGTGCTTTTGAGATTTTAAAAAATACCATACAAATTTTGGATTTTGCGAAAATTGAGCCAGTTGCTTGCAAAGTTTCTCTCTTTTGTCGCAACTGGTGACGGTTAGCCCGACTGAGCAAACTTTTCAAGACGGATTTTGGCTTTGAACAGCAAGCAGACCTATCGCTTACTTCAGGGAAGCGATGCAATGAATTGCGAGTCAAAAGTGAAGTTCCTACATTTACCTATTAGATAAATGTAGGAACTTCACAGAATCTACCTACTAGACTCAAGCTCTAGCACCAGATATACACAAGAAATGGTTCTGATGCCTTCTTTAACTTGAAAAGTTGTATAAATTCAGACTCCAATGCTTCTAGGTTAATGAAAAACGCAAGATTCTATATGGGGCAATGCTCATCAAAAACCAGAGATTATCCCCCAGATTGGACGACGAATCGTTGATGGTGATATCCACACATCGAAAATGAACCCCCAATCCCAAATTTGAAATCAAACATTGATTAGTCGTTGTCCCACTGTTCACGACCAATTAGGTCGCCAATGCGATCGCGTAACAAAAAGTCACATTTCTCTAATTCACATTCAACGCAAACCCACTCTCTCGCTGGAATGTATTGGCAGAGAGTATATATTGGCTGTTGTCGGCTAATCATTCCCTTTTGCACCAGTCGGCGTGCTTCGTCTTGAATCAGATCGAGAGAGTAGTAATTGATAGAAGGCACCGTATTCACACTCATGTTTTTTACTCACAAATTAACACTTACGATAGTGTTCCCGTTAAAAATTAGGAACAAAGATTACAGAAATTAGACTTGTGGCTAGGATTTTGTAGTTTGCTATACGGAACTATTTTTATTTTGACGCTAGATATCCTGAAATTATCTCAATAAATGTTAAGAAAGTCAACGAATTCTGACATTTCTCGAAAATCCGCTTTACAAAAAAAATTCCGAGTAGTTAACTTAACCTGCTATGGCGGCTGTATAGTTTTTATGCAACAAGTCTGAAAGTCTTGCCATTACTGTATTTAGGCAAGATTTGGCGGTTGTCCAGAGGTTCAGGGTACGACGCCGATAGCGAGTCTTCTCCCTTGGCGTTAGCCTCTCCCTTTGGGAGAAGGGGAGCCACTGCGGTCTTGGGGTTTCCCCAAGTGGAGCAAGTGGCGTGAGACGCCAAAGGCGATAGCGCAGCGTTAGCGAGTCATCGAGCGTCACGAGCGTCATAGCCCGCCGCAGGCATCGCTTACATATTAAATAATCACCTTAAAGCCGGATCTAGAACTGCTGGTATTTATTTAAGGGTAAACAACACAAGAATATTTGTCATATACTAGGGTATAAAGTGTTGCAAAACATAACGGCTAATGTTGCACAGTTGTCTTTGGATAAACATCTGTAGAAGGGTGGAGTAAAGGACTTCCAATTGAAGGGGGCAGGGGGAGATGAGGGGGATGAGGGGGATGAGGGGGATGAGGGGGAAAACTTTCTCCTCTGCTCCTCTGCTCCCCCTGCCTCTTTTCTCCTCTTGCTTCAAGAACCTACCCCAACCAAGAAATTCCTTAACCGAACGGTATTGGGGGTAGAGCGAAAGAGGAATAGTAGAGTAGCGACAGAAGCCAAGGCAAGCAAAAAACATATATATGCAACTACCGATCCCTGAAGTAGATTATGGTCATATTAAAACAGACGCGATTTCGTCACGTCTGTAAATTGTTTGGCGGATTTGCTGAGATTAATTGTTCTGAAGTTACATTGTTATTTCAGTTACTCATTCATCAGATGATTCATCATTTTGATCGGTGCTGTCTTCTACTGTTACCAGATTTTCTGGGGGACGCTGATGGTTAAGTTGGTTTAGTAGTGCCAGTACTTTATTACCGCGTTCTATGGAGCGATCTTCGAGAAACAGCACCTCTGGTGTACGACGTAGCCGTACCCGCGCCCCAAGTTCACTGCGGACGTAACCTGTAGCCGACTTTAAGCCTGCCATTGTTTCTGCTTTAGCTTCATCTGTACCATAGATACTGACATAGATTTTGGCGTGTTGGAGATCGCCGGAAACATCAACATCAGTAACACTTACCATTCCAGTACCCACACGGTCATCCTTGATGCCGTTGAGCAGCATTTGGCTAACTTCCCGTTTGATCAATTCAGCAACGCGGGAAACCCGACGATTTGTAGCCATAAAAATTTCGCCTCATTACAGAGGTTGTACAACAAAAATAGATGCAAGTTGGGTAGACAGTAGTTAGCGAGAGCAACGCTAAAAAAAACCGTCTGTGGGGCAGAGCCCCAATATAGCGCTAGTCTAGATTGTACTCAAGCCCAACATTGCCCGTAGGGTGAGAGTAAGGAAGACTAGGCTGCTCACAAACAAACCCAAGATAGCAATTAAGGTGACTGGGCGCTTCAACAATGGCACTAACGGCGCAAAGGTGTTAATAAACAGTCCTAAGACGATAGTAATTAAGTACCGGGGGTAGCGAAAGACGTTATCCCAAAATCCGTCAAACATCTGATTTTATACTCCTTTATTATAATTCAGGTGGTCTATTTTACCTTTTTTTCATGACTTTATTCTAATACGTGTTGTTTTTGCCGCACCATACTAATATAAAATATAATTTCTCATTAACACCATGTAGGTTTCAATTTTATTAAATTAATAGTAATGCTAACTCAAGTCCATGATAAAAGTGATTATCGTCCATTCCTGAAATGGGCTGGCGGTAAAAGTAAATTAATTCACAAATATATTAAATATTTGCCCCAAAATATTGATAAAATTAAGCGTTACTATGAACCGTTCTTAGGCAGTGGCGCTTTATTTTTCTACTTAGTAAATCGATACTCGACAATCAAATCGTCATACCTAACTGATATTAATGAAGAATTAATTAATACATATCAATGTATTCAAAAAAACCTAGACGATGTAATTTTACTACTACAAGAACATGAAAAAAAACATAATGAATATGCTAATTATTATAAAAATAATGGTTATAAAAGTAAAAATAGCAAAGAAAAAAATCAGTATTACTACAAGGTAAGAGACGAAAAATACGACAGCGATATTGAAAGAGCATCTCGTTTAATTTATCTTAATAGAACCTGTTTTAATGGACTTTATAGGGTCAATTCACAAGGTACATTCAATGTACCATTAGGTAGATATGAAAATCCCAAGATTTGTCAAATAGATTTACTAGGTTTAGCATCACAAGCACTTTCTAAGGCTGAGGTGAAAACAGCAAATTTTAAGGAAGTACTAGATTATGCAAACAGCAGTGATGATTTTGTTTATTTTGATCCACCATACCATCCTATTAGTAAAACTAGCTATTTTACAGCTTACAATCCCCACTGTTTTAGTGAGGATGACCAAAAAACTTTAAGAGACATTTGTGCAACACTAGCAAGCCGAGGTGTCAAAGTTATGGTATCAAACTCTCATTGTAAAGAAATTGCAGACATTTATAGGGAAATTGGTTTTCAACTACACACAATACAAGCACCACGAACAATTAACTCAAACATAAAAAATAGAGGGATGATTTATGAGCTATTAATTACATCTTTTAAATATTTTTATTTGCCCAAGCAATGAATCTGTCTAAACTATAAACTGCTAATAAATTATGGTTATCATTAACTCTTGCTTTTAGCCATTTGCTTGCGCCTTCTCGCATACCTTCACCGCCTAAAATTACGATAGTTGGTGCAGGGTAATAGTTCTGGATGTTCATGTTCAAGTAAGGAAACTTTTCATCAACCGAACCGGGGCTTTCTTGCCATTTGCACTCGAAAATTAAACCAGATGGCATTGCAGGTGAGCCAACAACATAAAAATCAACCTTCAGAACGGTATGATAAATTCCAGTTCCAATATAAATTTCTTTTCCATAACGCTTTGGCAATAAAGCAGCATTTAGTATAAATTCTTTTGAGACATAGTTCCCGACTTGGAAATAATTATGTCCAGTCAAAATTGCTTCTACATTTCCTTCTAAAATATTCCCAGACTTATTTGCCCTTCCGCCTTGAATTAGAGCCATCCTCAATCCCTCTACCAAAAATCCTGCTTATTATAGGATTTCACAAAAGCAGTAAAAAAGGGTCAGTTGCTTAATATGAATTTTTGATTTTGGCTATACCCAAACAAGATAAATAGAAGGATAATTTGGTAATTTTGTACTAGATAAATACAAATGTATTAATAATTTGGACAAGGAAAAGGCTATAGCAATCCTAAATCATTCGTGAGAAAATACTGAATAAATTCATGAGTAATATTTGTAACTAAAAGGGAATTGTGGGAATGTGGATGCGATCGCGCTTTACAGGAAGTCGAAAATATTCTTAGTGGGGAGCAGTGAACCAAAAGTTACCTCACCTTCTTATTACATCCTAAAACTACTATATTTGTAAAATTATATGTAGTAACTAAGATTGAGATTAGATGAATTCAGTTATTTTGCTTTGGCTTTAGCCCGTTTGTGCTTCAGTATTACCGTTGCGGATAGACCATGCTAGTTCTAAAAGTTGAGTCCAGCGTTTTTGTAATTGTTTGGGAGTGCATTTAATGGCTTTAGCGATCGCAACGTCATTTTCCCGTGCAGTTTTTAATTCTAAAATTTGCTGTTGCTGTTCTGTGAGTTGATTCACAAAGATTTCCCACTGCTGGGAAGATAAACCCAATTTTTGCTCTAAACCCGCACCTAACCATTGATGTACCAATTGCCAATGGTGTTGTTTGGCAAACTTTTCTACGTGATATTTAAAGCGTTGTTGGAGATAATCGCGCTGACGGCTGGTTAAACCAAGAATTTGGTCAATTTCTGGGGCTGAGAGGTCTTGAAGTTTCAAGCTGAGGTAGTTCATACAGTCAGATTGTCCTTGAGAATCCAGGTATTTCATCAATTCAGTGATGACGCGATCGCGTTCTGACTCTTCTGATGGATCGAAATTAGTT
>NZ_JAIVFR010000033.1 GCF_020829685.1 Nostoc sp. CHAB 5715
ATTCCCTTGGACATCTGGTGGGAGATGAATTGCTGATAGCGATCGCTTACCGCCTGCAAGCATGTCTGATACCTATTCATACTCTAGCACGATTGGGCGGTGACGAATTTGGAATTATCCTAGAAAATATCACAGATATCAATATGGCAATTCAAATTGCCGAACAAATTCTGCAACAGCTATCACTCGCTTTTAAGCTGTCCAGATATGAAGTATTTATGAATGCCAGTATTGGAATTAGTTGGGGTAATAAAGATTACGATCACCCTGAATATTTGCTGCGGGATGCTGATACGGCAATGTATCGGGCTAAGGCTCAAGGAAGAGGCAAATATCACGTTTTCAATCCAGCGATGCATCAGGAAGCTATTCAGCTTTTAGAATTAGAAAATGATCTACGAAGGGCTGTTGAAAGACAAGAATTCCTTGTTTACTATCAGCCAATTGTTTCCCTGGCTACAGGCAGAATTTCTGGATTTGAAGCCTTGGTGCGCTGGCAACATCCGATTCGCGGTCTGGTTTCTCCCATAGAATTTATTCCTGTGGCAGAAGAAACAGGTTTGATTAATGCCATCAATACTTGGGTATTACAGTCAGCTTGTCATCAACTGAGCATCTGGCAACATTATCCAGTGACACCAGAACCTCTAACTATGAGTGTCAATTTGAGCGCACGCTTATTTTTACAGCCTAATTTAGTAGAGCAAATTGATCGAATAATTTATGAAAATAAAATAAATCCTGCATACTTAGAATTAGAAATTACAGAAAGTGTAATTATGGAAAATACTAATGCTATTGAAATAATTCTTCAACAACTAAAGCAGCGCCAAATCAAGTTGATTATGGATGATTTTGGTACAGGATATTCCTCCTTGAGTTACCTGCACAGCTTTCCTTTAGATGCACTCAAAATTGATAAATCTTTCGTTAAACGTATGCAAGAAAACAAAGAGAATATGGGACTAGTACCAGCAATGATTGGCATTGCCAACTCAATGGGAATGAGTGCGATCGCTGAAGGTGTCGAAACACAAGAACAGCTAGCCCAGTTGAGAAGTTTAAACTGTAATTTTGCTCAAGGATATCTGTTTTCTAAACCCATAGAACAACAATTGGTTATTAAGTTCCTTGCTGCATCACCTCAATGGTAACTATCAAATAACACCTGGAAAAATTTCATTGTTGACGCTCGGCTAGATAATCTGGCTCTATTATCTACTATACTGCTGTAACCGGGCTATCAAGTTCGCAAAGTTCCTAATTGACCAAAGAGGCAGGGGAGCAGGGAGCAGGGGATAAGATGCTATAATTTCCCAGCAATCGAGCGTTTCAAAGCAAATAAATTTATTTATGCTTAATGTTAAATATTTATTTCGAGATGCATAGCACAATAAATAATGCGTCCAAGCTTTCAGAGCAACTAAACTTGGATTATAGGATTCCTATTTGATTTTTGAATAAACACCGTACACCTCGAAAAGCCTGATTCCCTACTCCCTACTCCCTATTCCCTACTCCCCGCCTACGCAAATAATTTCAAAAATCAAAGCGAATTACTATATTTCAAATAAGCATTTAGGATTTTCAATTATTACAAATATAGCTTTTTATATATAATGCATTTAAATCAAACTAACCATCATAAAAAAAATATTTTAGTAGTCGATGATACGCCAGATAATTTGCGGCTTTTATCGGCGATGTTGACTGCACAAGGTTTTGAAGTTCGCAAAGCCTTAAACGGTAAAATGGCACTAACTGCTTGCCAAATGGTTTTACCAGATTTGATTTTGCTGGATATCAATATGCCAGATATGGATGGCTATCAAGTTTGTCAACAGCTGAAAGCTGATGAGAAAACTTGTGAAGTCCCAGTAATTTTTATTAGCGCCCTAGATGATGTTGTAGATAAGGTAAAAGCCTTTGATGTTGGTGGTGTAGATTATATTGCAAAACCTTTTCATGGGGCAGAGGTTGTGTTGCGAATTGAAAATCAGATCAATTTACGTTTGCTGCAAGTTAAACTGCAAGAAAAAAACTTTTTACTCCAACAGGCTCTTGACGAATTGAAAGCATCTCAAGTTAAACAGATTCAGAACGAAAAGATGGTAGCGCTGGGACAGTTAGTGGCTGGGCTTGCTCATGAGATTAATAACCCTATCAGTTTTATTTATGGGAATCTCCAATATGCTGGTCAATATGTGCAAGACCTAATTAATCTGATTGAAGCTTATCAACAGGAATATCCTAAAGCCACACCAAAAATTCAGCAAATAGCCAAAGATATAGACTTGAATTTTCTAATTACGGATCTGCAAAACCTCATAAGTGCAATGTATAGAGGATCTGATCGCATTCAGGAAATTGTACTAGCGCTACAACAATTTTCTCGCCATGATGAAGCAGAGATGAAGCGGGTAAATATCCATGAAGACATTGAAAACACTTTGGTGATGTTACAACATAGACTCAGGGAAACAGCAGATCGTCCCGCAATTGTTGTAGTGAAAGATTATGGTAACTTGCCCCTAGTCACTTGTTATACGAGTGAATTAAACCAAGTATTTATGCATCTGTTGAATAATGCTATTGATGCAATAGAAGGGGGAGTGGGGAATGGGGAGTGGGGAGTGGGGAATCAATTTTTAGAAGAGGGAGTGAGGAATGGGGAATGGGGAGTGAGGAAGCAATCTTCTACTCCTTACTCCCTACTCCCGTTCGGCTACGCTCACGGCAAGCCTACTCCCCAAATTCGGATTCACACAGAGGTGACAGACTTGAATATGGTCAAAATTGCGATCGCAGATAATGGCCCTGGTATTGAAGAGTCGTTGCGATCGCGTTTATTTGACCCATTTTTTACCACAAAACCTGTGGGCAAAGGTAGTGGGCTAGGATTATCTATTAGTTATCAGATTATTGTCCAAAAACACCGAGGAAATATTACCTGCACTTCTTCTGTTGGGCAAGGAGCAGAATTTGCGATCGAAATTCCCATCGAGCAACAAGAGCGTTAGCCAACAGCAAACTCGGTAAATTGTCGTTTGAAGGGAGAATGAAAAGCCAATACAATATCTTGTTTAGGTACACCTAAATTAGTAAGCTCATTGGCAATACCTCCTTCAGTACCATCGTGCTGAATCCAAATTTTTTCGTTTTTAATATCTAAATGTAAAACACAGCCATATACACGACGTTTGTTTGACCAGCCTGCATGAACAAGTTGATAGCGATGACGCTCGTTATCAAAAATTACTTCGGCTTCGACTTCTTCGTTACTAGACCTAATTTGACTGTAAGCCTGTAACAATTCTTGAATTATTTGACGGTATTGTTCTACTTTTGCCATTTGACGATCATCTCCTCTTCTGGGTCGAAAATAATCAGTCGAACTTTGTAACGTTGGATTAACAAGCGCTTTGACTTTTGACTTTTGACTTCCCCGAAGGGGTTGACTGCTGTCTAAATAGGTTATATTGCGACAAAAAATTAATATTTATTTAAATATGGTCGTGAAACCCAACAAAGGCTTAAAAACTTAAGTCCTCAAATTAATCTTGGCACAACTACCAGCTTTAGTAAGGTTTCTTGAGATAAAAAGTAGGTATAGCAATCCGATTTGATTTCTGAACTTCTTTGTGTAGGCAGGGAGTAGGGAGTAGGGAGTAGGGAGTAGGGAATCAGCCTTTTCGAGTTGAGGGCGAGTTATTTCAAAAATCAAATAGGAGTCCTATAGGTAGTGCTGAGATTTCAAGGTTTTTTGAGGATTACACTTTTCAGGAACTGGTTAAAGGATTAGGCGTCTACAGTGAAGAGTCATTGGGGCATTGGGCATTGAAAAGAGGCAGAAGGACGGGGTGCTGCTCTTGCTGAGGGCAAAACTCTTCTCCCCTGCCCCCTGCCCCTTGTCCCTTTGCTTCCAACCTCCCGTATGCTTACCCTTTTCATTCGGGGGTTACGTGGTTAACAATGGGTTGAATGTTTTTTAAATGATTCAACTTTATGGCTAGAACTCCAAATGAATATGCCGTATACCTCCTACTGGAAAGCGGCCACCGAGAAGAAGTACGTTTTCCTACTATTCAAGAGTTTCAGAAGTGGTATAGCGGCGAACTTGTGCCAAAATCTGCTTCAAATGACTTTATTAGCGTGCCGATCAAAAATATTCAAGGGGAATATATGGTAGTAAGACCTTCCCGAGTTGTGGCAATCCGAGTAGAACCCGTTTTTAGTTCTAGTGTTGAAAGATTCAACTAAATGATGAGAAAAACCTTTGCTTTGCTTTCCTTAAGTCTGGGAATTGCCCTTGTAAACCCTCTCTGGTCGGCTGTTGCTCAGGTTCCTAACTTCCTGCCGTTGCCAGTACCCATAACTCCTGATCTTCCACCTCAGCCAGTACCAATTACTCCTGAGATAACGCCACCGCTAAAACTAATCGCTATTGGAACCAATTGTACCTTCCAGCAGAATTGCTTGGGTTTGGATGACCAAATTTGGGGTCAAAGGGGTAAGATAGGCGATCGCAACGCATTGTTGGCTTCTATTGATAACAGTTTGCTTTACCTAACAAAGAGTGAGGCGATCGCAGCATATCAATATTATCCGATGAAGGAAATTACCCTTGATCGCGTCTTGAGAAGTTTGCTACGCTTCCGCCAACTGGTTATCAGTTCTAAGTCAGCAGCGCAATTACAAGCTGCTGTCAGCCGAGAGTTTGTCTTTTACCAGTCTGTGGGCAATGATGGCAAGGGTACTGTCAAGTTCACTGCTTACTACGAACCTGTTTACACCGCCAGCCGTGTTAGGACTGCAATATATAAATATCCTCTTTATCGGCTACCACCTGATTTTAGCCAATGGCGAAAACCCCACCCAAATCGAATTGATTTGGAAGGGAAGGATGGTTTAAAAGGGAATAAGAGCAAATTGCGCGGTTTAGAACTGCTTTGGTTCCGCGATCGCTTAGACGCATACATGGTACATATCCAAGGTTCTGCCCAAATTAAATTAACTAATGGCAAGACAACATCAGTTGGCTATGCAGGTGGAACTGATTACCCTTGGACTAGTATCGGCAAAGAACTAGCCAAAGATGGCAAACTTCCACTAGCAGGATTGACAATGCCACGGATGACTGCTTTCTTCCGACAAAAGCCTCACGAGTTGAGTAATTATCTGCCCCGCTGGGAACGATTTATTTTCTTCCAAGAAACAAACGGTAGACCAGCTACTGGTAGTATTCATGTGCCAGTAATAGCAGAACGTTCCATTGCTACAGATAAGTCTCTCATGCCACCGGGAGCGCTAGCGCTGATTTACAACTCATTTCCCTATCCTGCTGGTGGTGGCAAACTAGAGAGGCGTACTGTCAGCCGCTTTGTGCTTGATCAAGATACAGGAAGCGCCATCAAAGGCCCAGGCCGGGTAGATTATTTCATGGGGTCTGGTAAACTAGCAGGCGATCGCGCTGGCGTCACAGGCGGTAATGGTTCACTATATTATTTGCTGCTTAAAGAATAGGGAATAGGGAATAGAGAATAGGGAATAGGGAATAGGGAATAGGGAATAGGGAATAGGGAATAGGGAATAGGGAATAGGGAATAGGGAATAGGGAATAGGGAATAGTTTTCCCAGCCCCCATTCCCCACTCCCCACTCCCCACTCCCCACTCCCACCTAATACGGCGGATAAGCAAAATCATCTTCATCAGCATAAACGTAAGAGTTGGAAACTCCTGCTATTGCCAATTTAGGCGTTTCTGATTTTACAGGTTCCTTCCCAAAATCTTTGTATTCTTCAAAAGTCTTACAAATCATTGCAGACTCAAGAGAATCGGAAGCAATTAAGTATTCTGTTAAAGTCTTTACCGTAGGATGTTTGTAGTCTACAGTTGAAGCTACCAGAACTGTATTTGGTTCAATACCTCTTTCTTCACACTCAATTATTGGGCAAAAAATCCCGTGAGCGTGGAACAAAGGGCCTTTTGGTGTCAAGGGTTGCTTGCGGTAAACAGCATAAGCTTTTTCTAGTTCAGCGACGAATCCACTAACTACTTTGCCTTGTTGATATTCGCAGTAGGTTTTGCTGAAACTCGCTCCGGCGGCACCATTAAGAGTTAGTTGTAGTGGTGATTCATGTAAAAACTTTTTATTCTCTCCCACTAGAAAAATTAAATAGCGAGTAAAGGTTTTAAATTTAAGCTTATCGGCTAAAAAAGCATCATAATTCTCTTTGAGCGTACCCAGTTTTAAACCACTTTCCCGGTCTTTGACAGACAATGGTCCCCGACGCACTATAACCACGCGGGGAGTAGCAGTAATAAAGACCGTTTCGACTCCAGAGGTAAATTCATGCTCCACTTGCTGCCAATTATCATCTGGCACAAAGCCGACAGCATTGGCATTATCCAGCTTAATTGCCAAACCGTGGGATTGCATACCATCTGTGCCATACCGAGGATTAATCATCTGACACCAGGGAAGGACTTGAGAAGGCGGTGCATTAAATTTCTCGTCTTCAAAGTCGAAATTAGCAGATGCTTTCATCGTTTTAGGCTATCAAAGTGTTTTATTGAACAAGTTTATCGGCAGGGCGCCCAGGAAAGGAGAGCCAGAAGCAGAGCTTTGGTACGAGCGTCACCCGTCCCTTGCGCGTCACCTTCAAAAGAAGGGCGAACGTGCCGTCAAACTGGCGTAGTAGTTTTTCCACATTAAGGCAGAATCAATCTATGTTGCAATTCCTGTTTCGTTTTGTAACAACAGATCCTCATCGAATTTCATAAACCAAAAGACGGGTAAACCCATCTGCGTTGGCGCAGCCCGCACTTCGGCTGCGCTCAGTGACCGCCGCAGGCATCGCCACATTTGCCGCTCTTAAACTCTCTTAACATTTCTTTTATAAAAGCAGAGTTTAAGTAGGTAGACAATAAAAGACCAAACTGTGTGAAGATAAGCAAGTAAATGGGCGTAAAAAAACTAAACTATATTAATAAAAATGTGGACATGAGTCAGTTTTAACAACTGTGATGTTATTTGTAGTTTTTTGTCTATTTCAGCAATTAAGCAAAATCGGTGCATCAGATGTTACCTGTCCACCCTGGAAATTAACTACGATTGGTGGTGACTTTGCTTGTTCAAATCTAAACTGTTTTAGGAGCGATCGCCTTGTGAGTCGAGTCATCGTCTATAACTGCTGAAATGCTTGCCATATATACATTTTAGCAGTTTTTTACTCCGCTTTTTCCCTTTGTGAGAAATCCGGGTTCAGGAGTCAGAATCAAGACGCTCGTTCCGACGCTCGTTTTTCGCTAACGCTGCGCTATCAGTCGGGGATTCAGACCCGCGACTGATTAAATCAGTGAACAGTTATCAGTTATCAGTTATCAGTCTAGATGCTCCAAATTTTGCTGCCTATTAATTTAATTGTCAACCAGCTTTTTTCACCTTGATAACCCAGGTTACTTTGGCAGAATACCTATTTCTATCGTTCTGATTAGATTTTTAATTAAAGCTTAATTGCAATCATCTAAGTATTAATAATACTGAAGAACGCCTTAACCTAAATTTGTACTAATTTTAACTTAATCTTTGCTTACGCTGTATGTCTTAGTAAGAAGATTATGTAGTAACTATGGTAAAATACAGTATTCCCATCGGGATTTAGATGTATTACTACCATTAGTCCAGAGTTAAAAGCCAAATTGGAGGTTCTTACAAGTTGCTGTTTACTGCATTAAGGATTGTAGATTCATGAAACTGCAACTCATCCAATTACATATACTCTGAGCCAAATTAACTGGAGTCTAGACCCATGAAATGCATAGATGATGCAAGCATCATAGAAAATCAGGTGTCTACGCCTACAGCATAAAATTTGCATATTTTTTGTGGAGTTTTCTTAACTTACTTGAGGAGTACAAATGCTTGAGGCTATCGCTGTTGCTTGGTTATTACTGTTTTTTGGCGATTTTTTATCTACATTCTTTTACCACGTACCCGAGCACGTTTTTGGTAGCCTACATTTAAAAACGCACCACTCCTGGAAAAAGGACTTCCGCCACTACGCTATTTTGACTTTTAATCCCCAGGTTCTTTTAGATGGTATCTTGGGAGCTTTGCCTTATGTACTTATAGCAGTAGTCTTGTGGTCTTTCTCTCCCATCGGCGTTATCTCTGGATTACTGCTTGGTCAGTTTCATGTATGGTGGAGACACATAAGTGTACTGGGTTGGCAAACTCCAAAGCCTGTCAATATTTTATGCCAAATTCTATTTATTACTACTCCTGAGAGACACTGGTTACACCATCACAAAACTAATTTGGGTTTCGGTGATATTTTCACCTTCTTTGAACAACCTGCACAAGTGTGGTTACGCTGGCTTCGGCTACTTAGACTTCGTTTTCGCTACTCTCGGATCTAACTGAAGCTAGCGCTTACCTAAATACTTTTTAAAGTTAGCAAAAAAAGCTGCGATCGCAACTGGTAAAAACTGAGACAATGCCTGTCTTGGAAAACTTAGCGACAGAGGTGGCAGATAAAATTTCTCTGATTTAATCTTTCTGGGTTTACATCTAAAACGATACATTTAGATGGGTTTTCGCTGTTTTTAATTTGCAATTACCCGTGGTCGATTACGCGATCGCTTCCGGTACAATACTTAGTTAAGCGGGTGATAGACCTGCTGTTTTTTTAATATTCAATTGTCAAAAATGCCTTTTACTTATAACCGCACGGTTCGTTTTCAAGATACTGATGCTGCTGGGGTAGTTTATTTTGCTAATGTTTTGGGTATTTGCCATGAAGCTTATGAAGAATCTCTAGAAGCATCAAGTATTAATCTCAAAGATTTTTTTACTAATCCATCTGTAGCTTTCCCCATTGTTCATGCTAGTGTCGATTTTTTGCGCCCTATGTTTGGAGGGGATAAGTTGCTGATTAGTTTAATTCTTCAAAAAATAGGTGGTGATAAGTTTGAAATTACTTACGAAATTACAGTGGCTGAGGTGGTAGTTGCTAAGGCTATTACTAGGCATGTTTGTATTGATGCAAGTAGTAGAAGTAAGCAGGAATTACCTGATGAGATAGTTCAGTGGTTGGAAACGAACCGCCCAGACGCACAGAAGCCAGTGCGTTGCGGTGAATCCAGCGCTGTAGGCGGGTTTCCCGCCGTAGGCGACTGGTGTTAGCGTAGCGGTAGCGACGTAGGAGCGTCACCCGAAGGGGGGTTCCCCCCGTTGAAGCAACTGGCGCGGCGCAGAGAGAAGAAAGTCGAGAGAGATTATGTGATCAGATTTTGTAGGAATTCTGTGGCTATTTGCTGTAACTCTTGGCGGTTAATTTTACCTTGAGAGTTGCGGGGTAAATTTTGCTGAGGAATCCAATATTTTGGAATTTTAAATTTGCTGAGTTTGTCTTTGAGTAAGGTTTGGATTTTTAAGGCAGAGGTATTTGATTTTTTGGGAATATAAATTGCTGTTAAAGCTTGTCCCCAATGTTTATCTGGGATGCCGATTACACAAATATCGGCAACCAATTGAGTTGCTTGTATAGCTGATTCAATCTCTGCTGGGTAAATATTTTCTCCACCTGTAATAATTTTATCGCTGTTACGTCCGACAATATTTAAATGACCTTGCTCGTCTAAAAAGCCTAAATCATCTACTTGGAAATCAGCTTGATTTTCTCTGGTTATAGGATAGTAGCCCTTGGCTAAAGATTGAGCCTGAATGGTGATATTTCCGATTTGATTGTAATTCAAAATCTCGCCTTGCTGATTGCGAATAGTTACTTTTGCATGGGGAAGAATTTGACCATTGCTAATTTTACCGACGAGAAAATCATCTGGTTTGAGGGTAGCAATTTGAGAGGCGGTTTCTGTCATGCCATAAGTAGGCGCTAACCGGATGCGATGAAATCTGGCTTTTTCTAATAGTTCGTTCCATGCTGGCGCACCTCCCAGAAATACAGTATTAAATTGGGATAGCCATTCAGTTAATTCTGAGTTTTGTAGGAGTCTTTGTAACTGCGTCGGAACTAAAGATATTAAAAATTCTGATTGTTTAATATTGAATATTTGACCTGTTTCTACTGCTTTGAATGGCAGAATAGCCAGTTTACCTCCAGTGGTGAAAGAGCGCATAAATTGCATTAAACCGCTAACGTGATATAGCGGTAATACACAAAAAGAATTGACTTGTTTTAGTTGAAAGTATTCTGTAAATCCTTGTACAGATGCGATAAGAGTTTCCCAAGTATGGATGGCAAATTTAATCTGCCCCGATGAACCACCTGTGGGAATCAGGATGAGTGGGGAGTGGGGAGTGGGGAGTGGGGAGTGGGGGGATGAGGGGGATGAGGGAGATGAGGGGGATATGATAGTAATTTCTTCGCAATTCCGATTTCCTATTCCCCATTCCCTATTCCCTACTCCCCACTCCCTATTCCCCACTCCCCAAATAATATCTGGTTTTACTAAGTCAAAGACTTGCTGCCATTCTTGTGTTCCCCAGTCGGGGTTACAAAGAAAAACTGAACAATTAGCTGCACAAGCGGCAATAAAACTTGCTAAAAATCGTAATGGTTCGCGTTCGGCTAAGATGATTTTTGGTGGTATTCCATACGCTGATAATTGTGTTAGTTCTAAATATAATTCTTGAGCTATTTGATTAAATTGACAGATGTTATAACCGATAAGCCAATCATTTTGAGCCTGGTTATTAAGATAGTTTAAAGGTCGTTCCATAGACTTTGAAGCCACGTTTCTTCTTGTTCAAAAAAATGGTCAATGCCAAAACCAACTGCCCTATTGTTTCGGGATAATTCCGCCGCTAGCTGGAGTGCTGTAAGTCTACCGATCGCAGTTTCAAATACTGATGAAAATACAGTATCAATTTTATGCTGGTGGCAAAACTTTCTCAGACGAGATGGCGATCCAACTATCCCAGGCTTGATCACAAAAATCCCTCGCCAACCTTGTTGATAACAAGCGGCGAGTTGCCTAAGTGTGGCGACAGATTCATCTATTGCGATCGCAGTTTCATAACTCAAACTCAATTCCAACATTCCCTGAAATTGCTCAACAGGTAACGGTTGTTCGATAAATTCAATTTCTAGGGGTAGTTCTCCATTTGCCTTGAAATTATCGCAAGTCCGCAACCATAAGTTAGCTTCTTCATAGCTGAGTCCACCGTTGGCATCTAATCGTAGTTTGGTAAAGGCTGGTAAGGTGTCTATCAGTGACTCAAAAATTTCTAGTTCATCAGCGATCGCATACACACCAATTTTCCACTTAAACGTGTGATATCCCTGCTCCCACAAAGTTTCCCATTGATTTAAAGCCGCTTCCCCGGCTGGTAATAAAGCACTGTAGAAGAGTGAGTTAGGAGTTAGGAGTGAGGAGTTAGGAGTTAGGAGTGAGGAGTTAGGAGTTAGGAGTGAGGAGTTAGGAGTTAGGAGTGAGGAGTTAGGAGTTAGGAGTGAGGAGTGAGGAGTTATAAAATTATCTCCCTCATCTCCCTCATCCCCCTCATCCCCCTCATCCCCCCCACTCCCCACTCCCCACTCCCCACTCCCCCAATCCCAAGCTGACTCAAAGCCAAATTGACAAGCAGGTAACTCATCTGGGATGGAGAAAATTATCTCGTCTGTGATTTCTCCTGGAAGTTGGCGACAAAAATCTAAGGCTTGTTCTAGGGTTTCGGAACCAAACCAGCTAATGGGGGCAATTTCTCCCCAGCCGATTTTACCTGATTCATCGGTAAGCCGGAGGATAATCCCCTCACGAATATCCCAACTACCATGATTGGTAGTTAGCGATTGCACAAATCTTCGCTGATAAGCACGAAATTCAAATCTGTAGCCATTAGTCATTAGTCATTCTCCCTCTGCCCCAATGCCCAATGCCCAATGCCCAATGCCCAATGCCCAATGCCCAATGCCCAATGCCCAATGCCATTAAATCATAAATCCTAGTCCAAGCAGCAAGCAAGCCCAGAAATGCACGGCTACAGCGATGAATTTACAGTTACTAACTTTGTCTGGCTGGTTGTGATTTTGTTGAACGTGGCGGCATAATTTGATAGCAAACGGTAAACTTACCCAACTCAATAACGTCCACGGTGGAGAAATTCGCAATAGCACAAACAGCAAGGTGAGGGGATAAATGCTACCAGTAAACCAAACTAGGAGTTGGGCCCCTTTTGCTGTTCCTAGACGGACGATAGGCGATCGCTTGCCTGCGGCTATGTCATCCTTAACTTGGTGAAAGTGTGAGCAAAACAAAATTAAGGTTGTGGCAATTCCGACAATGACTGAGACTGCTAAACTTGTCATTGACCAAGTTTGGGTTTGGCTGTAGTATGCTGCCTCCACTGCTAAGGGGCCAAAGGCAAAAAAGCAAAGAATCTCGCCTAAACCCTGATATCCTAAGCGAAAGGGAGGCCCTTGGTACATATAGCCTAAACCACAGCACAGCAGAATGATGCCGATAACAGTTAGGTCTTGTTGCCAAAGAGCGATCGCTAGTATGCCCAGCAACCCCAAACCTAAACACAAATTTCCTATCCAAAATATTAATGGCTTATTGTCTGTTAAGTTCACCAGAGAATGGTGCTTATTTTGATCGATACCTGTTTCGGAATCAAAGACATCATTACTGATATTTTCCCAGGCAAGAATTAAGATTGCCGCAGCTACAAAAGTAGAAAATACTGCACCATTAAAAATTTTAGTTTCGGCAAATGCTACTGCTGTTCCTACCCAAATGGGCATAATGGCAACACTGTACATTGGCGGTTTAATCGCTGCCATCCATAACTTAGTGTTGGGATATAAAAGCTGCTTGGTTGTCATTAGTCGTGATTAATTAAATTGCCGGAAAATTACTTACACTTGAGATTTTATAATTTAAAGAGACGCTAGATATTCATAAGCTAAAAACAATTGCCACTTTGACTGTGGCTCCTTAACCTTGTGTTGTTAACACTCCACTCTCACGTTCGAGCCTTGGGCTGGAACTGGCTTGTCAGGGTCTGGGAACACCAGAAACAACGCAAATCCTACGCTGGTGAAATGATAACTTAATATGTTACCTGTAGAAATACGACCACGATTAATTACACTTTAGGAAGTTAACTTAAAAAAAATTTACTATAGATCCATGACAGTTTCACCATGTCGTAGCAACCTCTTTGTACACAAAGATTTATATCAATTTTTGGTAGCAGTGCAAGAAAAGTGCGTCAAAAGTAATTGCAGGCAAATTGTCAGTATCTCTCAAGAGATCGATTTAGTTGACCCTTTACTTGTATTAGATAAACTAACACAAGCAAATGAAATAAATTTTTACTTTGAGGACAAAGGTAAAGGAGAAGCGATCGCAGCAATTGATTCTGTAGCAAAATTACAGATTGATGGTGCAGATCGTTTTACTCAAGCTGAATATTTTATCAAATCTTGTCTAAAAAATATAATTAATTTTGGTAACGCTAACCAAGGTTTTTCTGGGCCTCACTTTTTTTGTTATTTCAGCTTTTTTGATAAAAATACCCAAGTAGATTATCCGTTTCCATCTGCTACCATTTTTCTTCCACGTTGGCAAGTAGCTGTTAAAAATCAGCGTTACATATTAGTAACAAATATAATTATCAATAAAAGTGTAAATATTCAAAGGTTATTGGAGAACCTGCAAAATAAAATTGAATTTATCCAATCTTTAGAATATTACTCTGCTAATATTGATTGTTTTCCAGCAAAGTTATACAAAAAATCTGTCACAAATGCTACTGGGTTTAAAGGTTCAGTAGTATCTGCTTTAGAAAAAATTAAGTCTAGTCATTTAAGCAAGATTGTCCTCGCAGATATATTAGATGTAAAATCAAGCAACCACTTTGATTTAGTTAAATCCTTAAATAATCTTAGACAAATACATCCTAATTGTTATATTTTTGCTACAAGCAATGGCAAAGGACAAAACTTTATTGGTGCAAGTCCAGAAAGATTAATTAGTATTAATAATCAACAGTTAATCACTGATGCTTTAGCTGGTTCTGCACCACGAGGTAAAACCCCTGCTGAAGATGCAGCTAATGCCAATCGCTTACTTAATAGTGAAAAAGAAAAACACGAACATTCACTGGTGCTTGATTTCATTACACAACGCCTATGCCAGCTAGGTTTATTACCCCAAATATTAGCACCACGGCTACGACAATTATCGAATATCCAGCATTTATGGACACCAATCAGTGCTATGGTTCCAGCTAACATACATCCATTAAAGATTGTCGCCCAATTGCATCCTACACCAGCCGTTGCTGGTGCAGCACGAGATGTTGCTTGTGCGGAAATTCGGCGTTATGAAAACTTTGAAAGAGGTTTGTATGCTGCGCCTCTGGGTTGGATAGATTCTCAGGGGAACTGCGAGTTTATTGTGGGAATTCGTTCAGCATTAATTGATGGCGATCGCGCGAGATTGTATGCTGGTGCTGGTATCGTTGCTGGTTCTGATCCCGACAAAGAGTTTGCAGAAGTGCAGCTGAAACTTCAGGCGTTACTGAAAGCGTTAGTTTAAAGTTAATTACTAATCTAGTATGTCAGCTAAAGATATTTACCACGATTCTGTTAGAAACGCCCTTGAAAAAGAAAGTTGGCACATTACCAATGATCCATTTATCTTAAGATGGGGTGCAAGAGATTTATATATTGATTTAGGTGCCCAAAAGCTAATAGCAGCAGAGAAAAGGGGGCATAAAATAGCAGTAGAAGTTAAAAGCTTTATTGGTGCTTCTCCGGTAACCGATTTAGAAAAGGCTCTGGGACAATATATTTTATACTACGATATTCTAAGTCGCTTAGAACCAGACCGCCGCTTGTATCTTGCTATTCGTCAACAAACATACTCAGAATTGTTCCAAGAACCAATTGGTAAGATATTGATAGAAAATCAGCGTCTTTGTTTACTCGTCTTCGATTCAGAACTAGAGGTGATTATAGAATGGATACCTTAGCTAATTATCGTAAAATAATTGAAAAAATATTAGCCGAATATGCCCAACTTGCCTACGCTTATGGAGAACTAGAAAGACAGCTAATTATTGATGAAAATGCAAACCATTACCTACTACTCACACTTGGCTGGGAAAACAAACAACGGGTACATGGGTGTCTTGTCCACATTGATATTATCAACGATAAAATTTGGATTCAAAGAGATGGTACCGAAGATGGTATTGCTAACGAATTCCTCAGTGCCGGTATTCCTAAAGATCACATCGTTCTAGCCTTTCAACCTGCCGAAATAAGAAAGTATACTGATTTTGCTGTTACATAAATTTTAAATCTGGCGATCGCGCGAGATTGTATGCTGGTGCTGGTATCGTTGCTGGTTCTGATCCTGACAAGGAGTTTGCAGAGGTACAGCTTAAACTTCAGGCGTTACTTAAAGCATTAGTTTAAATAAAGTAACTAAAATGCAAAGATGTGGGGCAATTTCCACATTTTTACTCATTTGTCACCACTATTTTTAATGTGTTGACGCAAGACAGAATTGATGAGTGTTTTGTATTCGACACTTTGGGATTGAAACCAAGCTATCACATCTGGATCAATCTGAATTAAGTTCCGTGCTTGAGTTGCTGGTAATCTCAATATTGCCTTATCGAAAAACTCATCGTTTAACGGCGGAATATCAGAATAATCAATGTCGTCATCTGACATCGATTCCAATGCTTCCCAATTAGTATGTGAGATATTGTTCAAATCGTTGGCGCTCATATCGATTTGTCCTTCGTGCTGAAATAATTCGGATGACATCACTTTGCCGTTCTGTCCAGATGACGATCGCTACACCGTTACCGAGAAAACCGATA
>NZ_JAIVFR010000340.1 GCF_020829685.1 Nostoc sp. CHAB 5715
CTGGATTTAGCTATTCCTGAAGGTGTTCCTTTAATTGTCGTCTTTGGTGGTAGCCAAGGTGCAGTTGCGGTTAATAAGTTGGTGCGTGAATCTGCAAACGCTTGGTTTAATGCTGGTGTTTATGTAGTACATTTAACTGGCGATCGCGACGAGGAAGCAGATAGTCTCAAACATCCACAGTACATAGCCTTACCTTTTTACAACAATATGGCAGCGTTGTTGCAACGAGCTACTCTAGCCATTAGTCGTTCTGGTGCTGGTAGCTTGACAGAATTAGCAGTATGTGGAACGCCAGCAATTTTGATTCCTTACCCCTTTGCTGCCGAAGACCATCAATCTTACAATGCAGACGTATTTACTTCATCTGGTGCGGCGTTAACACTAAAGCAATCGGAGTTGACGGCACAAATATTGCAAAGTAATGTGTTGAATTTATTGCAATCACCGGATGAGTTAGCAAAGATGAGGGAAAAAGCTCATGCGATCGCAGTTCCCGATAGTGCTGAGAAATTGGCGCAGTTAGTGCGTGAGGTGATAGAAACTTAAAAAATTCAAAATTCAAAATTCAAAATGGAAGATAGTAAGAGATAATAGGAATTTATTCTCTAGGTTATGAGTATTTTATTTAACCAAAAATTCCGTCTCACAGTAGGTTGTGCTGCCTTGTTGCTTGTCAGTTTAGCCAGTAGCCATCTATATACTCAGTCAAAAACTAAACAGCTAGCTCAAAAAAATCAGTTTTTGACTCAGCAAGAAATTACCCCACTTAAATCACAGATTTCTCTTACCTCAAATCAAGTTGCTCAGAAACTTGATTTGAGGTTTCAAAATTCTTTAATCGCTCAACAAACATCTGATGAAATTATAGACAAAGAAAATGCTTTTTCATCTCAACAGGATTTGTTAGCCGCATCTGCACCCTATCCAGTTATTGATGAGTTCAAAAAATACAAATTTAGCATTAATGGCAGCCAAGTTATTACTCCAGTCAAACTCCCAAGTAGTAAGGTCAACTTCAATCAAAAAGATTTATTAACCGTTCTTGTTAATACTAGAAAATATTTTCAAGATTATAGTTCAGAAGACCCAGATATTCTGCGTACAGGAATGCTTGCTACTCAAGGGGTTACTGTGCCAGATGTCCTCAAGACGTTAGATTTCATGATTGCTGTCTTAAAGGAGGATATTGCTAATAATCGAGCTACTCGTTTACAAGATCCCAAGTTTATCAATTCCAATTTTAGAGTTATTAAATGGACTGCTTATAATCCAAAAGACAAAAAACAAAAACAATTAAGAATTACCAAATATGCAGTATTTACTCATTCCGGCTCTCGCAAAAAAAACTCTAATTTTAATACACCAATTTATAGCTTAAAAGATAATTATAATAAAAATACTTTCTACACCAAATACACCAAGCAGGATGTTTTGTCTGGTATTTATGAACCAGGCGGTAAAGAATTTGGAAAAGTTAAAAGTCTCGCTTATCTAACTAGAACTGGGTTAGAAGAAGCGTTGATGCAAGGAACAATCTTAATTAACTTTACAGATGGTTATAGGGCATTTTTTAATGTAGATAGAAATAATGGAATGTCTTATATTCGCGGATTAAAGGCAACAGCACAAAAGCGTTATTGGTATTTTAGAGAAGTTGATGCCATTAAAGGCTATGGATACAAAATAGATGCAAAAATTTCCATTAAACCAGGAGTAACCTTTGCTGGAGATGTGCTGAATATTGGTTTAGGTAGAGTAATTGTTATTGAGCATACTAAAGGTGGTCGCAAACATCTGCAAATGGGAGTTATGGCTGATACAGGCGGAGCCTTTTTACCCAATCTTTATCAACTCGATTTTTTGGCAGGTATTTTTCAGAATCAAAAAGAATTTAGGCAGAATATCAGCCAATTGCCGGAGTACGCTACAGCATATTTTTTAGTAAAGAAGTAATGCAGTCAAAAATCTATATACGGGTCAACAATTCTAAATTGTGACCATCCAAGTCATAGAAATGGCGTTCAACTTGAACGGTTTCAACTTCAACCAATCAATCATTGATTCAAGCGATCGCGTCATCAGCACTTGGGCAGATGTAATCAACCGGGCTAACCCGGGTATGGAAGTAATGCACGAGCGTAACGCTCACAACTTCCCCTTAGATTTGGCTGCTGGTGGTGTTGCTCCTGTGGCTCGCTATAGTTCAGAACTTAGGAAATAATTATCAAAAAGTAAATTTCACGGGTAATAATTGCTAGCAGCGCAGATAATTGCCTTAAAGCTCAAGTATAAGGAAAAGCCAGGAATGATTTTACAGCGTGGGCGTAGGGTAATAGCTGCTTTGTTGCTGTCAGTTTTACTACTGACTACAGCCTGTACTCCAAAAGCACCTGGACGTTTTGACCAGGCGCAAAAAGAAAGCACTCAACAAAAAAGCGGTCAAGCGGTTGCTAAGAGTGCAACTCAGGGTAGCGAATTTAATAAACTTTTCCCTGATGCAGGTGATGGCTACCAGCGCGTCTATACCCAAGAGAAAAAAGGCTTTGCGGAAGCGAAGTTGAAAAAAGACGGTAAAGATATAGCCTTGCTGTCTATTTCTGATACGACAAGCACACCTAGTGCAGTAGCAAAGTTCTCGAAAAGCACCAAAAAAATTGGTGGTTATCCCGCAGTGGAAATTGGTAATACGCAAACTGCAATTTTGATAGGTAAGTACCAAGTAAAAGCACTTTCCCGTGATCCGTCATTTACAGCTAGCGATCGCGCAGATTGGCTAGAGAAGTTTAATCTTAATGGTCTGGCTACACTGAAATGATTTGTACTACGAACATTCAGATAACAAAACCTAAATAAGGAGATTTTTGTGAGCAAATCGATTGTTGATTTAGTTGATCAATTGCCAACCGGTGGCTTGACCATTTCTATGTTGAATTCTCTCGATTTTGTTGCTCCTGGAGAGTGGCAAAATATCGTCGGTTTTGTCAACACCATTAAGGTCGTCACTGGGGAAGACGACGAAGATTTAATTCAGCAAATTGTTGAACGAGCAATTTATCTATTCAATGACAAATCCCAAGGATACCAAACAGCCTTGTGGTTATATCAAACCGTTGATGGTACAGATAAAGCGCTTGGTGCAGCAGCTTTAGCTAACAAAGTTGGCGAGAAAATTCCATTGTTGGGTTTTTTAAACTCTGTCACTCCTAAACCTGACAAAGCCCAAACCATTGATTTGACATTAAAATTAGTGGCTGAATTGGTAGCCTTCTGTCAAATTAACGGCATTCCTGGAGATAGTATTGGGGATTTTGTCGCCTCTTTAGGTGAGTATAGTGGTGAGTCGCTTATCCGCATGGTGGCATTAGTTTGCGTTGATGGTTTGATACCTCTGGGCCCAGACTTCATCAACAAAGCGATATCTGGGCTTAATCAGACAAATCCACAGGAATTAGAAAAAAACTCGACTTTCCAAAATATCAAAGATGTGATTCCAGGGAACAATGCTGGTAGTAAACTCAACTTTATTGGCGAAAGCTTTGACTCAGTTAAAGGTTGGATGAGTGGTATTGTTAACGCGAATAATTTAACGCCACAAAAGGTTGTCCACAACTTGCAAAGTTTTAGCGATATTGCCGATGACAAGTTAGATTACCTCGCGGCATTTCTAGATGTAGCAACAAATTATTATGAACACACCGGCACGCAAACTTTAGCACGTCGCTTGATTGAACGGGCGGTGGCTGAGATTTAGGTTGATTGGGGGTGGGGACTAGGGAGTGAGGGAGTGAGGGAGGTGAGGGAGATGAGGGAGAATAATTAATAACCCATGCCCCATGCCCAATGCCCAATGCCCCATGCCAATTAGGGTAAACGCAAATCTGCTGCGATCGCATATAAGTAAGGTTGAAAAATAGCCAAGTTTTCCAGTTTCTCAAACTTACCTGTTTGCGAACTTGGGTCAAAGGCAGTGGTAATTACGTAAAGTTTATTGCCATCAAAGGCAACATGACCGATATGTTGCTCTTGTACTCCACCTTTTTGCTTGAGTCCGGCGAACCCATAGCGGATTCCCTGAAGCTTACCAACGGGTACTGGTTGGGGTGGGTAGGTTACAGCTATTTTCAGGTAAATAGACCACGCGGTAGGGGCACAGCAATGCTGTGCCCCTACGATAGATGTGGTTCAAATACATGAAAACTGCTGTAAGAAAGTAATCTCTTTTCCATATTCACCCTGACGGTCTTTCGCAAAAGCAGCGTAGTGGTCTGCAACCCAAGCCTTGAGTGCTGCTAATACCTGGGTTTGGTATTTGCAAGTTTGGTAGTCCACTTGGGAACCAGTTGGAATCCTGGCTGCTACGAGTTTCTTTCGGAAATAATCAAAGGGCAAATCTGCTTGGACTTTTTAATTGAAGCGAGAACGTTGTTGACGACGTTGCTTGTGCCTAGCAATTGCTTTGCGCTTCTCTTTTTCTATCGGTGTTTCAAAGTGGCGCTTTTTTCTCATATCTTGGAAAATTCCTGCTTTAGAAACTTCCCGCTTAAATCTTCTCAAGGCTGATTCTATACCTTCATTCTCCCCTAAAACTACTTGTGTCATTCTCATTCCTCCTTAATGTGGATGAATAGTTTAAGACTAGATACAAAATAAAATATTCCAGCAGAGTGCAACCTTTGGCTCTATCTGCTGGAGACTCTAAATGTGAAATTTTTAGGAATCGACTTAGTACGACTTAGTAGCGATTATTGTTGCGGCGGGGATTAGCGCCACCCCAGCTACCACGAGAGGAGTTACTTCTTTCCTCACGAGGTTTAGCTTTGTTTACTTTCAAATCACGTCCCATCCACTCAGCACCATCAAGTGCTTCAATAGCAGCTTGTTCTTGTGTGTCTGATTCCATTTCCACAAAAGCGAACCCACGCGGCCGGCCTGTTTCCCGATCTGTGGGTAGTTGAACACGACTTACTGTGCCGTATTCTGCAAAAGCCTGCTTTAGGTCTTCTTCTGTAACCTGATAAGACAGGTTTCCGACGTAAATTGACATAGAAATCTCCGAATTCAGGGAGTGTAGATAGTTAAATTCGGAGAGACACTTTTTAGAAATCAAAACGAGTTACTCAACCGAAAATAATCTTTATGTCCATGAGTCTAGCACAACTTAAGCCTTTGAATATCGTCTTATTGTGAATTTTATTCACAAATTAAACCTTAAAGATAGGTTTGTAGACTTCTCCATTGACTGGCTTTTGTTGCTTGTACTATAAAAGTTACACTTTTAACAGGAAATCGCAATCAACTAGCGATCGCGCTGCTATTTAGTGTTTTGAAAATTAAGCTGTGGACTAAGGGGTAAAGATTATTATCGTAAATTAAAGGGTTTAAGACCCGCAACGTCAACACGAAGTCACAAATGACTAATTTGGGATTATTTCTCCTGCTTTCACAAAAAGAATTTGGGAGGACTTCAACCACTGAGAATCAAAAGAACCCAAGTGAGTAGTAGTAATTAGGGTCTGAAAGCGGTCTTGAATGGCATCGAGTAATTGATTTTGGCGGGATAAATCTAGTTCGGCAAGAACATCATCAAGCAATAGCAATGGTGGCTCTTTGACGACTTCTTCAATTAATTGTAATTCTGCTAATTTTAAGGCTAGAACCAGCGTTCTTTGTTGACCTTGAGAACCGTATTGACGAGCGGGTGTCTGGTTAATAGTTAATTCTATTTCGTCTCGATGGGGGCCGACAAGAGTAGTGCCTTGGTGCATTTCGGCGATCGCTCGTTGCTGGATTTTTGCTAAAAAAACTTGCTGCACTTCTTCTTTCTGGTTATCCTCTAAAGGAATATTCGGCAGGTACTTGATTTGCAAAACTTCTGTACTGCCGCTAATACTGGCGTGCCAAGCACTAGCAATGGGAGCTAATCGTTGGATGGCGCGATCGCGTCGTCTAATTACCCTAGTTCCTGTGGTAGCTAACTGTGCATCCCACAACACCAGTTCTGACTGTAGAGACGTTGCATCCAACGTCTCCAGATGGCGTTTTAAAAAGGCATTGCGCTGGCGTAACACATGGTTATACTGCTGCAAAATGTGAGCATAAACTGGTTCAAGTTGAATTAAGAGTGTATCTAACCAGTTGCGGCGACCTTCCGGGCCGCCGCGTACTAGTTCTAAATCGAGGCTAGAAAATTGGACTGCATTGAGAACGCCGAGAAAATCCATTTGGCGGCGGATAGATTCACCATTGAGGGCAACGCTACGGCGACCATTGCGGCGCAGGGTTAAAGTCAGGTCACTAACGCCTGTTTGTCGCTCAAGGGTGGCATTAATTTGGGCTATGGCTTTCCCTTCTTGAACCAAATCGCGATCGCGGGTGATTCGGTGCGATCGCAATGTCGCCAGCAACTCCACCGCCTCCAACAAATTTGACTTTCCCTGAGCGTTATTACCTACCAAAATTGTTTTGGCAGCATTAAACTCAACGTTTTGGTCTTGATAATTACGAAATTGTCGGAGGTTTAGAGTTTTGAGGTACATATTGGGGAGTGGGGAGTAGGGAGTGGGGGGAGCAGGGGGAGATGAGGAAGCAAGCAATTATTATTCCCCCTTATCCCCCTCATCTTCCTCATCCCCCTCATCCCCCATTACACGGCCTTCTTGCCCATAATCCGCAAAAATATCTTCTCCAATTCAATCCACACAAACATTAAGGCACTGAAGCCAATACAAACCCCCAACTCTTGCAGATTCAGGTAGTGAGTACCAAAGAAATCTCGCAGGGGTGGGACGTAAACTAGCATCAATCGATAAGACTAAGGAGGAATTGTTTGACCCATTTGCAGATGCGTCGAATTTGCCGACTTCAAAGCCAGGATTTCAAATCAAATCCATCTTACTGGGTGCAGCTTTGGTGGGAATTGTAGT
>NZ_JAIVFR010000341.1 GCF_020829685.1 Nostoc sp. CHAB 5715
CCGATCTGATTATTACCAGATGTGAGAGAGGGGGAGATGAGGGTGACAAATATAAAGCTGATAACTGATAACTGATAACTGATTCTATCTGCCCCTGCCATGACTCCACCAATTGTTAAACGCTATCTTATTGCTTTTGAAAAATACAAGTGGATTGGACTAGCTAGTTTTGGTTTAGTCGTAGTAGGGTCAACGGTGGTGGCTATGCAGCCAGAGCCATCTCCTAACTACATAGCATCTGCCGCACTTACCTATGCTGGCCCACCAGTTTCTTTCTCTGCAACTGGTAGTCAAATCCAACAGCAAGGAAAGGAACTAAATGAGGATGTTTTATTATCAAACCAGATAATTGCGACTGTGGCAGAGAAAGTAAATATCAAACCGAAACAACTCGGTTCAAGTATTGTCCTTTCTTTACCTAAAAAAAATCCCAAAACTGGAGAATTAGAAACGAGTACTTTTGAACTGAAATATGTAGATAGAGACCCCAAACGAGCCATAGAGGTCTTGACTGAATTGATGCAATCAATGATTAAGTTGAGCAGTGACATCAATACTGAGCGATTACAAGCAATTATTGAAAAGATAAATGAGCGCTTACCACAAGCTAAACGGGAATTGCAAATTGCCGAAAAGAAGCTGGAACAGTACGATCGCATAGAGCGAACGGCAATATTAGCGGCGGAGAATGGCAGCTTGTTAAGCGCTATTACAGCCAGCCAAAATCTCCAACGGCAAATTCAATTAACTATTTCTGGAGTTGATGGTCAAGTTCGCAGTTTACAAAATAAGTTAGGCTTAACAGTCGGACAGGCTTATATTTCTTCTGCTTTGAGTGCCGATCAAATTATTGGTAACTTGCGATCGCAAATTTATCAAAGTGAGTCGCAAATTGCCGTACTCAGAAAAGATTTACGCCCGGAACACCCAACGATGGTTCAATTGCTGCGTCAGAAACAAGCTGCTGAGGAATTGCTGCAACAACGGGCTGCGGAAGTATTAGGTGGCGATGGAACGGCGGCTCCGCTTCAGGGTAGCGTTGCCGGGATTCGCGCCCAAAGTAGCTTAGATCCAGCCCGCCAGCAGTTGGCAAACCAAATGGTGGCTTTGCAAACCCAACGGGAGACACTCGAACAACAACTAACGCAAGAAATCCAACAAGAAGCGCGACTACGACGAGAGTATTCTTTGATACCCAATAAGCAATTAGAGCGATCGCGTTTAGAACAAGAGGTTGGACTTAAAAAAGCCATCTATGACCAAATGCAGGCGAAGCTAACCGATGCCAAAACCGCAGAGGCAGAAACTACCAGCAGCCTCAGCATTGCCAGACGCCCCACAGTGACTGCGGACATCAAACCTCCTAAGAGTGTAGCTATTACCCTTGCTGTGGGTGGTTTTTTAGGTGTGTTGATTGGTGGCGGGGTGATATTCTTGTTGGGAGCGCTCGAAGGTACTTTCAAAACCAGAGAAGATATCCGCGAGAGCCTCAAGCAACGGGAAGTGGCACTGTTGGGAGAATTGCCTTTAATGCCAGTTGATGATTTGCCTCAAGATGCAGTGCCAGTGGTACTTTCTGCGGATTCTCCTTATTTAGAATTTTATGAGAAATTCCGTAGTAATCTGCGCCGGATTGGTGGTAAAGCCTTAAAAGTGGTGTTGATTACTAGCACCAGTAGTTTAGAGGGTAAAACGGCAAGTGCTTATAACTTGGGTATAGCTTCAGCCCGTGCTGGGAAAAGAACCTTGATTATCGAAACAGATTTGCGATCGCCTTCTCGTTCTACATCCCTAAATGTAATTCCTGACCCCGACGCCACTATTGAACCCCTGCGTTATTACGCTAACTTAAGTGAATGTATTCGTTTAGTTCCTCATGTAGAAAATTTATACATCATACCCAGCCCTGGCCCTGTACGGCAATCCGCCGCTATTCTTGAATCTAGCGAAATGCGGCGGCTGATGGAGGATGTGCGTGAACGTTTTGATTTAGTTATTTTAGATACTGGTTCTCTCAGCATATCCAATGACCCTTTGTTAATCCAACCCTACAGCGATGGCATGGTACTTGTGGCGCGACCACACTATACACAAGAGAACATGTTAGGTGAAGCTATTGATCAATTAGTTGAATCGGAACTGGGGTTATTGGGAGTAATTATCAATGGCGCTGATATCATTGTTTCTTTACCTGAACAAGTCGTAGAATCATCAAGATTTACATCTAAGGCAGAAGAATCAGAAGAACTTTCAGCAGGTGCCAATAAAAACTAATAATTGCTAAATGTGGAAATTTTAACGTAGAGTATCGCATTCGCATTAGCGTTCGCGCAGCGTCTCGTAGAGAAGCGGTAGCGACGTTAGGAGCGTCAGCGTCTGGCAGAGAAGGTTAGCGCAGAGGATACGCAGAGGATTTAGAGGTAGCAATTGTTTCGCTAGGAGTTCCGGGAATTTTGTACTTAGTCTTGTCTAAACAATCCAAATAGAGGAGCGAGAATTACCCCAAAAGCAAAACCACCGATGTGCGCCCAGTAAGCAACTCCACCAGTTTCCACGCTCATGTTAGCGGCTGTTTGCAGGGTAGCAAGACCGGAAATTACATTTTGCACAATGAAAAGTCCAATTATTACTAATGCTGGCACTCTGATTGTGGTGATGAAAAACCCCAAAAATACTAGAGTCATGACTCTAGCCTGGGGAAAGCGGATAATGTACGCACCTAAAACACCAGAAATTGCACCACTTGCTCCCAAGGAAGGAATTTCTGAATTCATGCCAATAAACCATTGACACAAGGCAGCTAAAGCACCACAGGTTAAATAAAAAATCAGATATTTGACATGACCCAATCGATCTTCAATATTGTTGCCAAAAATCCAGAGAAACACCATATTCGAGATTAAGTGCCACCAACCACCGTGTAAAAATTGCGACGTAAATAATGTTATCCACTCTCCACTCCAATTGGTGGTTAACTCTTGAGGTATTACTGCATACTGACTTAAAAACTGATTCAATTGTGCATTTGGCAGGCTCACCTCGTGAAGAAAAACTAAAATATTCATGCCAATTAACCCGTAGGTGAAATACGGGGTGGTTCGCGTCGGATTTTCGTCGTAGAGGGGAAACACAAATGTTTTTCCTAATTTATTGACTAACTGCAATATAGCTTGTAAGACTAGCAGTTGCGAAGCTTAGGCAATTTCACCTATTTAATTAATTAGCCTGATTGAAAGCCCTGATGATAACCTGAAATTACTGATACCAAGCTTCTTCTTGTGATTTATCGTTAAACAAACCCAACAGTGGGCCGAGAATTGCTCCAAAGATAAACCCGCCTGCGTGGGCCCAGTAGGCAATACCGCCGCTTTCCATACCGATGTTGGTACGTGTTTGCAGACTAGCAAGCCCGTAGAAGCCTTGTTCGAGAAACCAAAATCCCAAAAAGAAATATGCCGGAACGCGGAAAGTCGGGAAGAAAAACCCTAAAGGCACTATGCCGAGAACTTCGGCGTTGGGAAAGCGGAGAATGTAGGCTCCCAAAACGCCTGCGATCGCACCACTTGCACCCAAAGAAGGAATGCTAGAATCTTGAGCGAAGAACCACTGGGTCAAGGATGCCAAAACTCCACAAGATAAATAAAACAGTAAATATTTGGCATGACCTAACTTATCTTCAACGTTGTTACCAAAAATCCAGAGAAACAACATATTACCTGCTAAGTGCAAGAAACCACCATGTAAAAATTGTGAGGTAATTAAAGTTGCCCACTCTGGCACTGGTTGATGTAAAGAGACACCACCAAAGCTTAAAGTTAGTTCTCGTGGAACTACAGCCGCAAGGTGTAGAAACCCATTTAATGCTTGGGGGGGAAGATTTGCTTCATAAAGAAAAGCGAGGACATTAGCAGCAATCAGTCCATAAGTCACATAAGGCGTAATTTTTGTCGGATTATTATCTCTAATGGGAACCACGGGCGTTTTTTCCTGAATTTTAAGATAGTAGTATCACAATACTGAATTCTACAAGTAGTTTCTTCTACCCCGTGGATGGATCTCGCTTTAAGATTTGAGATTTATAGTAAGACTTAGGCAAAGGAAACTCCACTCTTTGAATAGCGCTATCAAGATTGATTAGCAAAATTGCAAGCAAGAGCAATTAATCCAAAAAGTCTGTGATGCAGTAGTTATGTAATAAATTTCCACGTAGAGAAGAAAGCAGCTTGACCGTAGTACTGATTTTGCTCATCTAAAACGTTCCATAGGATAGTATCTTCTATGTAAAAACGTTTACCATTGCTAGAAGTGCGGATACCGGAATAGTTGGTGATAAAGCCTTTAGTTGTTGCTTCTAATAATAAGCGATCGCGTTCTTCCTGGACTACTTCTTCAGCCGATTTCCGCGAAGGCATTCTGGTAAATTCCTCCCAAGAAAGCTCCCATAGTTCCAACGCTTTGCGATTACCATAGAGACGGGGAGTAGGGAGTGGGGAGTAGGGAGTGGTGTAGTTCAATTACTTGAAAAGCGCTGTAAGACTGAAAATATTCTATTGAATGCATATTAGCTAGGCAAACTCATGTTTTTTTCAAATTCTCTAGAAAATCAACTCCAGCGCTGGAACGAAACCATCCGCAATCAGCCGAAAAACCCTAATGCTTACATTCGCCGAGGCATGGTTAACTTTCAACTGGCCAAAATTGATGAATCTATTCAAGATTTTGACATGGCAGAGCAATTGGATGCCCGTATCAAACCCTACCTCTGGCAACGTGGATTATCGTATTATTATGCAGAAAGATTTGCTGAGGGCGCTGAACAATTTGAAATAGATTTGACTGTAAACGCCCAAGATGTAGAAGAAACAGTATGGCGATATCTCTGCATAGCTCGTTCGTTAGGTGTTGAAGAGGCGCGTCATTCTTTACTAACTGTGAAAAATGACCCTCGACGTGTTATGCAGCGCGTATATGATTTGTATGCGGGAGATTGTACACCAGATGATGTTTTAACTGTTGGTCAATCAGAAGGGATAAAGGGAAATTTTTACAGTCATCTTTACTTGGGATTATATTACGAAGTCGAGAATAATGTTGATTTGGCTCACGATTATATAGTTAAAGCTGCTGATAATTACAAAATTGATGATTATATGTGGTATTTGGCGCAGGTACATAAAAAATTGCGAGGATGGTTTTGATTTGCTTAATAATAAGCTAATCAGCATTTAAGTTGTATAAAAGCAGGGCTGGAGCCGCTTACTACGAGCGAATCATTCTAGAAAAATGAATGACCAATTATTCCTTGATGGTACAAGCCCACTTCGGCTACGCCCTTCTCTACGAGAGGCTGCGCCAACGACTACGCTCTCCCAAGGCTCAGTGCATCGCCTAAATTTATTTATGGGGATTTTATGCCGTGAATTTTGAATTTTGAATTTTGAATTCGGAGCGAAGCGACGTGACGATTAGCTTAATTATCCTGCATAGTTATAGACAGGAACTTCAATGAAGCGATCCGGCTGTTGCCCACTGAGGATAATTTGCTGTAAATGCTCTACAGTTGATGGAGAAAAAAATTGTTCTCCTGTTTCTTGATTCACGCGAGCAGTTACGTTCTCAATCATGAAGACCTGTCCATTTTGCTCCAACGTGTAAGTTACCTTTTTTTCAACTAGCGTTTCTTGCTCATGAGTCATGGCCACGGTTTCTCTTATTTGCTACGCATCTGTTACTTCGGTTTCAAACTGCACTTGTCGATACAAATGGGCAATCGCTATTTCCACATCTACAGATTCCAGCCGCAATTTCTCGTGCAAATTATACTCTGACAGCACCCATTTTCCCTGTTCGTTGCGCCGAAACACTTCTACACCCGGTTGGGCTACTTGTACTAAGACATATTCTTGCAAAGTTGGAGATTGGCGATATTTGGCAAACTTTTTCCCCCTATCGGCTGCTTCTGTTGAAGGTGATAGCACTTCGATAATTAAACAAGGAAATTGTACTAATTGTGGATCGTCATCGCGCTCATCGCAAGTTACCACCACATCTGGATAAAAATATTTTTGCCCAGGTTCTACCTGCACCTTTACATCTACGATGTATACTTCACAGGAGCGATCAGCTAGGGCATCATCTAGAAGCTTAAAGAAATTTGCAGAAATCCGATTATGGTTGCGTGTAGCACCACTCATCATCACAACTTCGCCATCCCAATACTCGTAGCGTTCCTCTTGGGTGGGTTCCCAAACCAGATATTCCTCTGCACTCATCAAAATGTAATCGGGTAAAGCAACCATCGGCGATCTCTTAATCATTCACTTTTCTAGAATAGCGAAATAAGAGGCTTCTTTTTATTGCTACCCCGATTAAGCAGTAATATCTCAGGATTTTATCTGGCAGATGCTTTCTGGCGATCGCACACTGTGTCAGAATTGCTATTGTATGGGCTTGCTGTGATTGTTGTCAGTGATACTTCCCCCATCACAAATCTCGCAGCCATTGATCAGCTAGACTTGTTGCAGGAACTCTATGGAAGCATCGTTATTCCTCTAGCGGTTTATAAAGAAATGGTCGTAGCAGGAAAGGTTGTTCCTGGTGCAGTCGAAGTACAGACCTTATCCTGGATTCAAACTCAGACAGTTGCTGATGCTCAAAAAGTCACATCCGATGTAGCTGAATTCCTGGAAGACTATTCCCACACCCTCTGAATAGAATAAGCATCGAATTTTTTATCTCTGCTAATGATAATTAAAGAGTGATTGATTGCCTGTGCAATTAACATTCGATAAAAGCGATTAGCGGTTAGCGAGCTTGCGATTAGTTTTAAACAAGCCGCCCAATATGAGCGGGGTATTAGCTATTAGCTATTAGCCATTAGCTAACAGCTAACCGCTAACAGCTAACAGCGGGGT
>NZ_JAIVFR010000342.1 GCF_020829685.1 Nostoc sp. CHAB 5715
CGAGGACGCAAATGATGAGGTAAGGGTTCAATACTCTTGACTGCTAAAGGGATAACTTGCTCTTGCAACTGCCAAACTCGAATCACATCCTGGCAAAAATCCTCAAATAGTTGTGTCCCCGGTAAATCATAGGGGGGAAATAACTCATGAGAGCGAGATTCAGCAAATTTCCGTAAAGCAAAGGGGTTGGGGTCTGGATGATGAACTGCGGGAGAACGCAAATGCGGAATTTCTAAAGCCGCAAATTGCTGCTTCCAGTGACTCATCCACCTACCACTAGGGTCAAATACCGAGAATTTACCCCTGGTAGACTGCCGTTTTTGCAGCAGATGGGTAGTCAAGGTCAGAGCATGAGGCCCTGCGCCAATAATCGCCAGGTCAATTGTTTCAGGAAGAGCGATCGTAAATTGCATTGCTGGAGAGACAATCTGGCTATTATGATAATAGTTATCATTCTATATGGAGAAGATCAGTCCAGCAAGGTGATTCTGAAAATAGGGTATGGGGTGTTGGGTAAAATCTTTCCCATTCCCCATTCCCCAGTACCCAGTCCCCATTCCCCATTCCCCGATTACATCAACATCAGAGCTACTTCTTTGGCAAAGTAAGTCAAAATTAAGTCAGCGCCAGCCCGTTTCATACTGGTTAATGATTCCAAAATTACCTGTTTTTCATCAATCCAACCCATCTGGACTGCGGCTTTAATCATGGCGTACTCACCGCTAACGTTGTATGCTGCAACTGGTAAATTTGTAGCTGATTTTACCCGACATATTATATCTAAGTAAGCTAAAGCAGGTTTGACCATGATGATATCTGCACCTTCAGCAATATCCAGTTCAATCTCTTTTAAAGCTTCTTTGGCATTAGCTGCATCCATTTGATAAGTCTTTTTGTCGCCAAATTTGGGGGCAGAATCCAACGCATCACGAAAGGGGCCATAATAGGCGGAGGCGTATTTTGCAGAGTACGCTAGAATCCCGACGTTAATATAACCTTCTGCATCTAAAGCTTGGCGAATTGCGCCGACTCTACCATCCATCATGTCGGAAGGTGCAACAAAATTTGTCCCAGCAGCAGCTTGTGAAAGTGCCATTTTCACTAACACTTCTACAGTGGGGTCATTCAAGATTGTGCCATTTTCATCAACTAAACCATCGTGACCATGAGTGGTGAAAGGGTCAAGGGCAACATCGGTAATGACTACAATTTCTGGTATTGCCTGTTTAATGGCTTTGACGGTTTGCTGTACTAACCCGTCTGGATTGTAGCTTTGGGTGCCTGTGTCGTCTTTTTTATTTTCGGGGATGACAGGGAAAAGTGCGATCGCATTAATTCCCAGTTCAGACACTTCTGCTATTTCTTTGAGCAATAAATCTAGAGAATATCGATAACACCCTGGCATGGAGGTGATTTCTACGAGTTGTGCTTCACCTTCGGTGACAAACATGGGATAGATGAGGTCATCCACGGTCAGAGTATTTTCCCGCACCATCCGCCGTAGCGTTGCAGTACGACGTAGACGACGGGGACGTTGAAATAGGTTCAATGGCTTGTCGGTAGTTGAAAAAGCAGGTGACATAGAATTTAATTAAAATGATAATCATTATTGTAAGGCTGTAGTAGACTTACCCGGTATTTAAGATTTGCGGGGCTTTTGTGAGGATGAGGTTTTTTTAGAATTTTACTTGCAATACTGACAAAATCTCTTTGACTGGCGCTTTATCTGCTTCTAGCTTCTCTATTCTCTCTAATAGTCGTTTTGGTATATACTTGCACTTTTTAACAAGGCGATCGCCATCCTTCCAAAACTCATAGTGATACCAACACAGCGTATACTTAGAGAGCTTTTTTACCATGTTTCCGACTTTTCAAACAGCCTCTAACTATGGTTGTTTCAGTTGCGGCTCATCTAGCGATTTACTTTAATACAGAAATAGGTGAGGTTATCTGTAAAGACTGTAGAAAAGACCTTTGTATTAATGATGATGGACTTATAGATTCGGAGGAATTACAAGAAGTATTTGAACTAGCTTTTGCTGAGGAAGATGATGACTGGCTAGATGATGATACTGAAGCTGGCTAGAAATTATCATCAAAATCAAAGTCTTCACCAGACCAAAAAGTTGATTCTAAACCCGCATATCTGTAACTTCGTCTTTTTATTGAATAGCCTTCTATGAGGTTGCCGTAGGCATCGCTTTCATCTGGTAATTTTTGTGATTTTTATAAGTTTATTCGAGGACATTTTAGCTGAGTAAATTCCCTACATTTTTGTATATATTTTCATCTTTTATGATACTTCCGGCAAACTAAATGAAATTTATTACTAATTTATATATCAATAAATGTTGGTTAAATATTGAAGTTTTGTTGATTGGCTTTTTGAGGTAAAGGTTACATACTAAAACTAATCTATGTAAAACAGAGTAGTTAGGTTTCATTGAATAATGAGTATTTATTGGCTTCATCATATAGCTAATTTTTAGGGCAAGGATATGAGCATTTTAGAATTGATGCAGGCATTGACATTTTTGCATAAATATACTTTTGATTATTTATTCTGGAAGTATTTATAGAAGGATGTAGTCATTTTATGTGGTTTGCTGAGAACCTGTATAATCAACTAATTTTATCGTTAAAGGTTGCTTATACTAAATGTTTTTTAACTATTAAACATGAATTTTTTCTTAAAAATAAGGTTTAAAAATTTCGATTTACATTAACAAAGTGTATTTGCTTTGTAGAGGATTGTTATGTCTCAAAATAGAACTAATAAGGGTAAAAAAGTCATGTCTGATGATAATACAACCAATAGTAATAATAGTAAATCTCAAAAGCGGCTAATAATTGTCACAGGTGATAAAGGTGGCGTGGGAAAAAGCACCTTTGCACGAGCGCTATTTCAACTGTACATTAATAAAAGTTTACCCTGTGTTACTTATGAAGCTGACTTAAGAAATCCTCAGTTAGAAAGATATTTCAAAAAAGACTACCGACCTATAATACGTTACATTGATATTTTCCATAGAGGTGGTGCTGACGATTTATTAATTAATTTGACGCTTTTCTACGTCAAAATATGCTTGCAGAAGGTTTGGTAGAACTTGTGATGCCAGATTTATTCTACAAATCCTACGACTTTATTGACCGCCATGCTCTGACATTTAATGAAGGTCAGACTCATCAAGGAACAAATATTGTGATTAAGTCGAGAATTAAATCTTGGCTTGCTGAGTTTGAAGCGCAAATTAAGCCAGCATTTAATTTATTTGGCTTTGATATACAACCAGATGATTGTTACTATCCAGCAGTTGTTGAAAAGTCTAAAGAGCTTAGAGAAAATGAAGAAAAAGAAAAAGCTAAAAATCAAGATTCAAATTTACAATCTGAAAATATAGCTGCTTAATTTAGTAGTTTGCTTAGTTTATTATGTTTAGAAAGCGTTTTGTGATTACATCGGGTGATGCTCGTGTAGGTAAGTCTACAGCTTCTAGGCTATTGCTAGAGTTGTACTTGAAAAATAAACTCAATGTGCGTGTTTTCTACCACGGGCATCGCAATAAGCTATCGATGTATCAAACACAACGCTTTGAGATAAACCATTTGGGATTTTCTAGAGGTGATTCTGATAGGTTATTACTCGACTTAGAAATGTTTCCGAAAATTGAAGTGATTTTGACTGATATGCCAGGTCAAAATCTCCGAGAATTCAAGTTTTTTGATAGAGATGTTTCACTGATAGAAAATCTTAATTGTCTAGGATATCGTGTTACTTTCTTGCACCCGATATCACACCGTAAAGACTGTGTTGAAGATTATCTTCAGGATTTATATCAGCATTTTGGTAGTCAGGTTGATTATGCTGTTATCCAAAATCATTACTTTGGCAAGCGATTTCGATACTATGAGGGGAGTCAATTCCAAGCTGATATTAAAAAATTAAACGGCTTGGAACTAGTTTTAGGTGGATTGCATAATGACTTTTACCAGTTGCTTGAGGATGCTAGTTTACCTTATACTCAACTGATTGAAACTAACTCTCCTCTTAATACTATTCAGCGTTCGATAGTATTCAACTGGATGGAGAATTTTCATAACTCTATTGTTTCTAATGGAATAGCTTCTAATTATCTAGGGTTGAGTACGAACTGTGCAGAATTAGTTTCTGTAAGTGCAAATAAAAAAAGTCCTTCCAATCTTGATGTAACTGAAGATTTTGAATCTGAGAAATGGTAATTATTTGCTTTACCAAATTGAAAGTGAGACTTTAAATTGACTGTTTAAAAACAACCTATGACTAATATTGCAAAAGTTGTTGAAAAAGTTGAGTATTGTTAGAGGGACGACAGCGAGCCAAAGGATTGTCTACATCCCTTTCAGCCGATCAAAAACAAGTCGTTTTAAAGTCACTAGCCCTGGAATTAATGCAACAAAATACCCAGGCATTTACTTTAGATGAAACTTCTACTCATGAAAAGACATTTAAAGAAGCTAAATCACTCATTAAAGAAAAGTTAGACAGATTTCCTAATCAAAGGCTTTCCGCAGAGGAATTTATCAAAAAAGACGATCTGGGTGTGCGGGAGTTACTCAGTGAGAGAGAACAAGAGGGAATATATGAGTTTGCTCATAAAACTTTTCAAGAATATTTAGCTGCTGTGGAAATTGAGAAAACAAAGCAAGAAAATATATTACAAGAAGCATTAGCTGACGATAAAAAATTTGCTTGGTGGAGAGAAACAATTCGCTTTTATGTCGCGCAAACAGATGCAACTAACTTAATTAAAGTTGCTCTGAATCATGCAACAATACCAGTGCTAACCCTTGTCTACCAGTGTTGGCAAGGCAAAGAAGCCCAACAAATTGATCCAGCAGTTCAACACCAGCTAAAAGCTAAGTTAGAGCATGGATTAGAGTCTGATAAGCTTGATGAATTTACTTTGGCGGCTGAGGTGAAGCTGGCTTACCGCCTTAGTCAATTGAATCACGACTTGCAGACTTTAGACAGCTATTCTGAACAAGAAAGCCAAGCTTATGATCGCAGTTATATAACTTTTGCAGAATATCAACTGTTTTTAAATGAAACCAGTTCCCCTAGTATTCTTGCAAATAAAAAACGAGCTAGCCAACCTGTAATTAATATTAGTTTTTGGGATGCTAATCGTTTTTGTGCTTGGCTGAGTTTAAGAAGTCGCAAAGAGTTAGGTGAACCGGGAATCTGCTACAGACAAGCGACACAGATAGACCGACAACAGCATCCCTGCGAGGAAGATAAAGAGTACGCAGATAAAGAAGGAATTCGGCTCGTTCGGTTTCAAGTACCCACTCTTTATGGACAACTAGCCTATTACCTAGCAGCAGGTATGTGGAAAGAGGCTGATGAAGAAACCGATAGGCTTATGCTTCAGGTAGCAGGGCGAGAAAAACAAGGTTACTTAGGCTTGGATGACATTCGGCAATTTCCTTGTAAAGACCTGAGAACTATTGACCAACTCTGGGTACAGTACAGCAATGGACACTTTGGTTTTAGCGTTCAAAAAGAAATCTATCTGAGTGTCGGTGGAATACTGGAAGGAAGTCAAGCAAATTCGCCTTTTAGCAAGCTTCTGTTTCTCCCTCCTGTTAGATGGATTTATGCTCGTTTCGGTGGTAGAGTGAGAGATAGATATGACGAAATGCACGAAGCCTATATCCGATTTTGCGATCGCGTGGGATGGAGAGTGGATAATGAGTGGAAAGGTAACTTAATTTATAATACAAGTGCCTCCAAGGGACACTTACCGCTGCGCTTTTTCAAGCACATGTGGTCTATCTTAGATCCGCACGAACTCCGGGGGCGCTACGGGTTGGGCGAAATCATAGAAGAGATTGGGTCGAGACTTGTAAACTGTAACATATAACGCTTTCGGAAATTTCTAAACATTTATTACAGCCAACTATTCCACGCAATAATCAACATTTCATCGATCCGATACCTGGCACTGTCGGCTGATAGCAGTTCGCCTGAATAAATTTTTATGCTACCTCATGCACCTCCGTACTCTCAGTTACTTTCTGGTTATTCCAAGGTAAACTCATTTGCCCAGGCGATGACTTTTTAGCCTTACCAGCTTTAATCATCGACGGCAAAAAGCGACTACCCCAATAATTTTTCTTCTCAGGCTTTGCTTGCGATCGATATTTCTGACAAAACCTGCGATACTTTGCCGCGCATTCTTCCAAAGTTCTCCCTATTTGCAAAAATGCTGGATGCCATTGAGTGATGCCATCATTACTCAAGCGATCATAAGTGCCATAATTGCTGAAGTCGTAGAAAAAACCTTGCTGCATTTGGGCAGCTTTGGGGTTAGCGTGGATATATCGCAAAGTATTTAAAGCTCTTTGCTTATCGGTATTTGCAAAACCTGTACTGTGGTATCGCTTCTCCCAAAAATGCCCTGTGCGGTTCAACATTCGGTTAAAGCACATAGCAGTGTACCAGTTTAGCCAGTGCATGATTTTGGGTAATTCCTCTGGCTGTTTGGGTTCTAGCAAATAATGTACATGATTGCTCATAATGCACAGTGCATAGAGTTTGAATCCATACTTTTGCTGTGCCTTTTTGATGGCATAAAGGAAAACTTCACGGCATTCCAACCGCGTGAGACGAAATTCTCGATTATTGCAACGGGTGGTGATATGGTAGCAGAAACCTGGTTGAAAGTTACGTCGAGGGCGAGACATAAAAAGATTGTAGTTAACTTCCTCACCCGCCTTGGAATGAATTCCAAGGCTAATAGCTAAAGTCTACTAAAGTAGACTAAAGATTTTTGGCTATATTTAGTCATCTTCAGATGAGTTTCGCTATTAGCAAGGAACTTCAGTTCCTTGCGGGACATGGCTTTTACGTTAAGTTGACACGTATGAG
>NZ_JAIVFR010000343.1 GCF_020829685.1 Nostoc sp. CHAB 5715
ATCAAGGTTCCTAAATAGTTCGACAATTGTGGCTGTGTTCAACAATCGAGTCTTGCTCCAGACTCACTTTGCGGGTAAACATATCAACTTGCCATCCAAGCTGCGCTAGTGCTTCACCTACGTTACGCACATAAACATTTTGTCCCCCAGCTTCTTCTTTCCCTATTTCAATCGCCGGATCTCCGTGGACGGAAATCAAGGCGATACGTTTTTCGGTGATAGAGTTCATAGTTTGTGTGTTGATGATTTTAACAAATTTTTAAGCTGTTCCAAGCTCGTGTATAGCACACTTGCCTGAATTATTTAGGAACCTTGATTAATATTGATTTTAATTTACTATGCCTAATATTTTTTTACATCTTCTGCCAGAAGTATACTATTAGATTAAATACAAATATTTAATTTATCTAGATAGAGAAATTTTATTTCCTTATATTTCATACTTTTGATAGATGAAAATTATATTTTTTCTATATAAATTCTAAATCATTTGTGAACAGCAAAATTGCTGAAAAGCCTATAAATACGTACTTTTAGTTTCGGTACTCTCTCCTATTTCAATTTGGATTGCTATATTAGTTCAAAATATCTAATGCTTTTGATACATAACTATTATAGTTTTCGTCTTGTTTGTGCAGATATAGTCCCACAGATACATGCATTAACGTGAGTTTGACGAAGCGAAAAAGCAGCCGCACGCACAGCCTCTTGTAGAGAAAGTAGTTCAATAAATTAAGCTTTTTGGCGATTTTTGCGTAAGTCCTGAATTAATCCCGTTGCACTCAGGTTGTATTAAGTAGTGAGAAGAACTGTTAAATATTAATGCAAAATCGGGTACTTTCTAGAATTTGCTTCGGAAAGTCTCAGATTATATTTGCAATCATTTATAAATTTCAGGAGCAAATCAGGTGTTTACTTCAACCTTACTGGCTGCTGCAACCACGCCTCTGCAATGGAGTCCGACAGTTGCACTGATTATCATTATCGCTAATATCGTTGCCATTGCCTTTGGTAAATTTACCATCAAATATCCCAACGCAGAACCACGACTACCCTTAGCTAACTTTTTGGGTGATTTTGGTTTACCAGCCCTTTTAGCAACTACTGCCTTTGGTCATATCTTAGGAGTAGGCGTTGTCTTAGGGCTGCATAACTTGGGAAGAATTTAGGTTCTTACCCAAGCCTTTAGGGACTTCCAAAAAATAAATGGCGTTGCTGATTCCATATATGAAAATGATTTTGCATAATACCAAAATCCTTGTAGAGACGTAGCAGTGCTACGTCTCTACATCCAGATTCATACTTCAATTCAGCAACGCCTCTTTTTCAATGCCCATTCCTTAAATGATTAACGGCTCAAATTCACGATCATGCCATTGCCGCTGATGCCATTCGGCAACCAAAGGACGGACAATAAACTTAGGCTGTCTATCGCCTTTAACGTCAATACGTAAACCTGAGTAAGGTCGTCGCTTCTGAGAACCTTGACCATTGCGACCAATGAAGAGATGCGATCGCGCCACTAATCTATTCTCTTCCATTAAATCTGCTCCCTCAATCCGCTGGCGTCGCAAACTAAAGCCGCTACCACCACAAACAATCCAGTGGATATGAGAATCAGCATGTCCTGTATCCATTGTCTCCAAGTGTTCCAAGCAGTGGGCGTGACCGTTTAATACCAAATCAACCAAAGGACGCCCCTGAGTTAGAGAACCTATTTCTTTAGCTACCGCATCCAGCACACCACGGAGGCGATCGCGAATTATCAGAGTTTGTGCTTGTTGCCACTTTGTCGCTTCAGTTACATAAGGTGGATGATGGAAATAAATCACCCTTCCCCGAACTTCAGAGTTATTCCAAGATTCAATTAATCTTTGCTTGAGCCAGTCTAGTTGTTCAGTGTCAGTCAGCGTTGTTTTATCAGCAGCTAATTGCTTTTTGATATCAACAATAATTTCTTCAATTTGTGACAGCTTGGCGTGGTAGTCGTCTAATTGGTCAGCTTCAATAGGGTTTTCAGGACGAAGCTTGGCTGAGGTTTCAATGATTTGCTGCTTTTCTTGCTCTAAATCTTCACGACGTTTTTCTAAAATTCTGCGATCGGCATCGCCTTGTTTTGTTTTAGGTAGAGGCGGTGGATCGTTAAATGTATTAGAATCCAAGGCAAAGAAATCAATCCCCCCATAGCGAAAAGTGTAGTAGCGATTGGGAAGGCGAGTAAAATGCCCTGGTTCATAGCTTAGACAATAACCTGTATCTGTTTTAGCTGTGTAATACTGATTTAAATGATTATTTAACTCTCCTGGAAGCTGAAACGCCTGAAGATAGTCCAGAAATGCCCGTGCGTAGGCTTCACCCGTTCCTGAGCCATGTAAGCCTACATCCAAGTCTAAGCGCGATCGCAACAGGCGGCGAATGGGTAATGTTGTCAGAGAGACCAAGCTCAATAGAATCGGCAAGTTATAATAATCGTGATTTCCGAGTACAGGTAAAATGGGCAGCTTAAAAATCATCTGGTCATAAGCAATCTGTTGAGGATGCTCTCCCCCCAAGAGAAACTCTCGATAAGGCTGGATGAAATTCTGCTGATAGTATTCACTCGACCCCACTAAATAAATCACGTCCCCGGTATGCAGCATAAAACGGGATTCGCTGTGATGGGGCAACATAAGTTCAGCCACCTTTCGCTGAGGATTGTGCCCTCGGTGCTTACCGGAACCACTATCACCTACAACTAAAAATGAGAACTCAGAATTGTCTGTTTGGTCATCCTCCAACACCAGCCGAGTTTGGTCGATGTTCCGTTCTACAATTAACGGATCTTGCCACCGTACCCGTTGATTCATTTTACGAATTTTGTTAGCGATCGCTGGATCAGATACAAGTTTCAATGCAACCTACTCCTGAGTTTTCAATTGAAGGGGAGCAGGGGGAGCAGGGGGAGCAGGAGAGGCAGGGAAAAAATAACCAATGCCCCATGCCCCATGCCCAATGCCCAATGCCCTCACTCCTCTATTGTGTCTTTCATCTCAATAGTCAGATTAGGGAGTCCCTCTAATTTTTCGGTAGGCTCAACTTCTTCTACTAATGGCACAAAAATGTTCAAACCTGCTGGTACACACTTAATTTCTACTGGTGTTGTGCCCATTATTTCACCATCTAAAACAACCTTTTGTGGTGGGTTAGTTGTAATTTTAAATTGTTTGGCTCGCAGGAAGCCAATATCATCACGTTCTACGGCGTTACCTGTAGAAGCCGTTTGGAATAGATGAAATGTAGCTGCGATCGCTCCTGCTTTGTTAGCTGGAGCTACAATCGTTAAATCTAGTAACCCATCATCATAAATCAGACCTGATGGGCCTTGAGCCAAGACTGAAGTAGGAGGCGCGGCATTTGCTACTGTAACTGCACAGGCACTAGTTTTAATTATCCTGTCTTCTGTTTCAATTTCAACATCAAAGTTTTTTAAGTTTCTCAGTTGCTGAATTCCAGCGAAAACGTAGGCCATCATCCCAAAGCGATTCTTAGCCTCCCTGTCTGCCAATTCTACAGTTTCAGCTTCAAAGCCAATACCTGCCAAAAGTACCATTGGCTGATCGTTGCAATAGGCTATGTCTACATGGCGGGTTCCTCCCTGCAAAATTGTCTCACACGCACCTGCGATCGTGTCAGGAATTCCTAAAGCTGTAGCAAAAGCATTTGCTGTGCCTCTAGAAATGATGCCAAATGCAATATCAGTACCCACTAGAGCCGCCGCCGCCGCTGAGAGAGTTCCATCTCCCCCCGAAACAATGATTGCGTCTACCCCTCGCTCTACAGCTGCATAAGCCAGTTCGTCAGCGTCGATTTCTTCAGTTGTCAGATAAATATCTAGGTCAATTTCTGGCTCTAATATTGCCCGAATTTCTGCCAGTTCTATATTTGGGTCACCCTGACCCGCAACTGGATTGAAAATGAGGCAGGCGGAACGATTCATAAAATATAAAGGCTAAACTTAGATCACTAAAATACCAAATTATTTTTAGCATTCTTGGGAAATTTCGGCTTCCTTCTGGCGGCTGGTTTACCTTTTGTAAGAGTTTAGAAGTCTTCTGCGTCGGAACATACCAATGCTGAGGCGTATTTAGGTATCCTTTGTCTTTATTGAAACAATAAAAATTTTGCCATGCGTCAATTATTACTAGTTTTAGCAAGTATGGTAACTCTCAGCAGTTTAGGTACTTCCACTATGACAATAGCAGACACAACGCCTGATTTACGGGAGATGCGCTTAGTTCAAAGGGTCAACTGCAATAATACTCAAACTCAAATAGCAATTAATGAATGCGCGAAGTTGTCTTATCAAAAGGCAGATAAAAGACTCAATCAAGTTTATCAACAATTGTTACCTACCTTAGAAACGTCTAGGAAACAAAAATTGATTGCTGCCCAACAAGCATGGCTCAAGTTTCGAGATAGCAATTGTGAGTTTAAGAGAAGCAGATATGAGGGAGGAAGTATTGCCCCTAGCATTTATTCTGGTTGTCTAGAAAATACCACAAAACTGCGTACCCAAGAATTACAGGAATATCTCAAATCTGACCCTTAATATAGTTGAATCAAACCGCAACGCGAGAGCTATTAGTCATTAGTCATTAGTCACTTGTACTGAGCGAAGCCGAAGTATTGGTCATTGGTCATTAGTCCAAGAGAAACCAATTTAAACCGTTCGACTGACTTTTATTTAGTGTTGTCGTTGGCGCAGTCTCTCGTAGAGAAGTAGCGATCGCCGAACGTCTTACGCCGAAACCCCGACTGAAGTTGCTCACTCTGCTTTCATTTTTAACCAGCCAAATACCTGTTCTACTGTCAATTTTAAATCAACACCATCTAGAACAGGCAAGCTATCTTTTTTATGACAAAATTCTGGTTGTTGATGTGGTTGAAAAACGAGAACTGAACGGTCATCGGGATCAATCAACCATCCCAACTGACAACCATATTTTAAGCAGTGCAAGATATTGCTTGTAACTCGATTGGAACTCTGATCTGGAGAGAGAATTTCAATTGTCCAGTTCGGAGCAATTAGCACATCATCTACAGGTTCTCCATTCTCCTCAAACTCAATTTGTTGCCAACGGATAACCGCCACATCTGGAACAATTGACCGACCACCAAAAGTACAACGCAACTCTGGAAAAATTTAGCACTAATCAACCAAATATTAGCATAATTCTTTATATATACACTAAAACTTGATGATAGCTATATCAAACGGCACATTAAAGATTTTTGCGACCAAAACCCTATATACTAAATTAGACTTTGATAAATTTGAGAGTTTTGTTAATTGCAACACCAAAAACTATTAATTTTTAGATGAAATACTAGCGTATCTTATAATCTATAGTTTTTAAGGTTTAGTCAAAACTATATCCAGTATCATCAAAAAACTGCAAACTTCATGTGGTGCAAAAATCAATCGGGGAGTGAAAACATGAATTTACGTAGAGATGCATTGCAAATCCTCAAAGAAACTAGCCGAACTTTTTATATCCCAATTAGTCTTTTACCGCCAGGATTACAAGAAGCAGTAGCATCAGCATATTTGTGTATGCGTGCCATTGATGAAATTGAAGATCATCCCGAATTAGATAACGCTACTAAAGCAAAGCTGTTAAGAACGATTAGCCTGACATTACAGGCAGGGGTTGATGGCTTCGCGGTAGATGCTTTCTTTGCAGGATTTAGTGGGTATGAGAATACCTTAGAAGAAGTCACAGTAAGGATTAGAGAATGGTCGATACTAGCACCAGAGACCATTGCACCTCGAATTTGGGATGCCACTGCTGCAATGGCAGACCGGATGGCTTACTGGGCAGAAAGAAACTGGAAAATTTATACAGAATCTGATTTGGATCGTTATACCTTTGGGGTTGCAGGTGCAGTCGGATTGTTACTATCGGACTTATGGACTTGGTACGATGGAACGCAAACTAACCGTACCCAGGCGATCGGGTTTGGTCGGGGTTTACAAGCAGTTAATATCCTGCGTAACCATACTGAAGATTTAGGGCGTGGGGTAGACTTTTTCCCAGAGGGTTGGAGTGCAGAAAATATGCAAGAGTATGCCCGGCGCAATCTAGCCCTGGCAGAAGCTTATACCAAAAACCTTCCTACTGGCCCAGCCTTAGATTTTTGCCAAATTCCCTTAACCTTGGCTAATGGCACTCTTGACGCCCTTGCTAGTGGTAAAGAGAAACTCAGCCGCAGTGATGTTTTTGCACTTCTCGAACAACTGATTAGTGTAAACATGAAAGCCAGCTAATAGTCTGTTAACAAAGTTTGCGGGTTTAATTCCCCTGCCTAAGAAGGGCAGTATGTTTTGCGGTGGGGTTCAAATCCCCATTGCAAAACTTACAGCATTTTTCAGGTATTTAGACCACAGATGAGACGGGGAGTGGGGAGTGGGGAGTAGGGAGTGGTGTAGTTCAATTACTTGAAAAGCGCTGTAATTACGTTAGCGTAGCGTTAACGAGTCCGCGTTCGCTTTTAGCGTCTCGTAGAGAGCGTCATTACGAATTACAAATTATTTAACATTATAAGTATAATAATTTTCTTGTTGGGCAAAGAATTTACGTAATATTAGCTAAACTTTAAAAAATCTTCAAAGCATTTCCAGCAAAAATTACCTGGCAAGAGTTGATTAATATCTAAATAATTGAAAGAGAGTATAACAACTCACCGTGATTATTCGTGCAGCGAGTTGACAGTGCATGAGCTACTGCTTAAATCCTACCTGTCCCAATCCAGAAAATTTGGTATATAGCCAAAGGTGCCGCTCTTGTGGCTCGCAACTCCTGTTGCGCGATCGCTATCAGGTGATCAAACCATTAGGTCAGGGTGGCTTTGAAGATTTTTTAAAGTTTA
>NZ_JAIVFR010000344.1 GCF_020829685.1 Nostoc sp. CHAB 5715
GCTTGTATATTCTTCGACCTTAACCCCTGAAGTGCCACATTTAACCATACAGGCAGAAGTTCCAGCCAATTATTTTGCTGTATCTCTTTGAGTGCAATATCTTCCATACCTAGCGCACCCCACATACATAACGACTCTATAGCTAGTTTATAATTGCGGTTTCCTAAAGCATTTTTCCATAATTTTTCAGCGTGATTTTGGAAGCGATTAGCGAGAAATTCATAAGCTTCCTGAACTTGATGTGTGATTGTAACTTTATAAACTGACTCACCTCGTGGTAGGTAATCGCCGCGATAGGATAACCAGTTATGAGATCCGCAAAGATGGATTTGTTTATCAACTATTACTTCTTTAACATGGGAATCTCCCAACCAAAAAACCTGTACAGATGGTAAACCATCAGGTGTTTTGATAGCTCGAAGTTTTTTCTCTACTTCTGGTGGAATTGGTTTATCTTCATCTTCTTGTCGCCGCGCAATTCCATGTCCAATTAAAATCCGAACTCCGCGATTAGCTAATTTCTGTAATAAATTTAGGAATTTTTCATTGACAACTGCCTGATTAACCCAAGGAGAATAAATTAGAATCTGACTTTTAGCTGAATTTAAAACTTCTGAGAAAGCTAGGCTAATTTGTCCATCGCGTAACTGTACGGCTTCTCCTAACGGTTTATAGTTATCTATCTCACTAGTAGTTTTTGTGGCAGCTTCTAGCGCCTTTTGGCGAATATTTTCAAACCGAGCTTCTATTTCAGAATTTTTCTGGTTGAGAATGGCTTCACGTTCAAAGTTGATGGTTTCGGTTGACAATTTACATAATGCTTGCAAAGATATTTTACCTTCAGTGTGTAGCACTTCTAACCAATTTGATGCTGACTCTAAAATTTGCTTTCCATTCCTTATTTGAATGCTCAATTTATCTTCAAGAGCATCAAAGATAACGAAAAGCGATATTTTCCTCCAGATTTTTTGAGTCGAAGCTAGTACCCTATAGGAAGTTACGATTTTTCCTTCTTCTGGTACATGAAGTGCTAAACCTGAAGCTTGAATACTTTTTTGGATTTCCTCAAGGGGTAAGGAAGCAATATCAGCAATTGTATGATCAATAGTGATAAAGTCTGCCAAGTCAGGTAAAGTTATCGTTGTCTCGTTTAAGGATTCAGATTGGAAGGTTATCTTGTCGCTTAAAGGGTCTGTAATAGCATAAATTTGTATAGGATATGGCGGCTGTGGTACAGACCCTTTTTCATAAAATGAGCGACCTTCAGGAGTAACTGTTAGTGGCGATGTTGGTGATAGAGTTTGTAAGGAACGAAGAGTTGTAGTAGTAGTTTTAATAAATACAGAATCAAGCCCAAGTACAGAGGCTAATTCATCCTCTGTTGGCGGAGGTTGAAATTCAATAGCGGCGCGGATAATAAATTCTTCAAGTACGTTAAACTGGCGAGGTTCCTTAATGTTTACTTCTACCTGAGTTTGCCGCAAACTATAATGGAATTCACGCGCTGCTAACACTGATAAACTAGGACTTTGCGCTTCTATTTCGTCTACCAGTTTTTTGAGATTTTCATCAATCGGTTTAGCAGAAGAGGCGAGAAACATCAACGAAACCTCCATGTAGACGCACGATATTTGAAACTTCGGAGTACATACTCCCGACTTGTCCACGCTGCTGAGTGAATAGGGAGGGAACTAGACCAGGGAGCTTCGGTTAAAAATGGTGTAAACGATGGTAAGTTATCCCTACTGCATTCTCTGCCATTTGGAATAGCTTTTTTCTCTCACTTTCTTCCAATAATCCCCCTAAATAATGCCTAAACTCTCTTTTTTGAGCTGCTCATTAACTTCAATTAAATTTTTATTTTGAGAATATATTGTTTTGAGTTCAATTTCTAAAATATTATTTTTCTGAGACAAGCTTTTAATTTCAGCTTCGTATTTTTCTCTTTCCTGTTTTGGATACTTTTTTACTTGGTCAATTTTGGCAGCATATTCCTGCTCCTTCAACTCAATCTCCTTAGTTTTCTTCGTTACCAAACCTTTCTGGGCAGCTTGAAGACGCTGACGCTTAATTAATTCAGAACCAGCAAAATGCGAAATAGCTCTGCGAATGGTAATTTCATCAGGATTGGTACTAAAGTCAATTACTTCCAAAGCACGCATAGCATCTGCTTTTGTCCATCCCTCACTTTCAAGTAGTTTAATAGACTGTGACTTATTCACGTTTGCTGAAGATAGTTTATGTAATTTATGTTACCATATATCAATACATTATCTCCATGCCAACAAGCCGGATTCAAGCATAGCAGTAACTTTACTAGACTTATCGATGCTGGAGACTACTTAGTTTTTGGTTGTGGGCGATCAAGATTTGACGAGCGATCGCATCACGATAGAGGTTTTCTCTTTCCAAAACAAAGCAGTCTCATTATGTACAGTGCATAAGGTCAGTTGTTTAAATAATTTTTTGTTGAAAATCCCTTGCTTACCCAGCCAAAAAAAGCTATCTCTCAATGCAAGTTGGTATCATTGTGCAAGACTACCCTAATCTGGTAGCGATCGAGTTACGATCTTGTCACACCCTTTTTTTGATTTGAGAAGTCCTATTCCAGAATTTTCTGGTTAAAATAGTATATCTGTTCTACTCAATCTCCCAGAGCAACACTCCTTAAAACCATATATTTAGAGGCAAGAATGGCTATCAACACCGATACTTCAGGCAAGCAAAAAGCACTGACTATGGTGCTCAACCAGATTGAGCGCAGCTTTGGTAAAGGAGCAATCATGCGCCTGGGCGATGCCACCCGGATGCGGGTAGAGACGATTTCCAGTGGGGCGCTTACCCTAGATTTAGCATTGGGTGGTGGTTTACCCAAGGGACGGGTAATTGAAATTTATGGCCCGGAAAGTTCCGGGAAGACTACAGTAGCGCTACATGCGCTCGCCGAAGTGCAAAGAAATGGCGGTATTGCTGCCTTTGTTGATGCAGAACACGCCCTTGATCCTACTTATGCTGCGGCATTGGGTGTAGACATTGACAATTTGCTGATTTCCCAACCTGACACAGGCGAATCAGCTTTGGAAATTGTCGATCAGCTGGTTCGCTCTGCTGCGGTTGATATTGTAGTCATTGACTCAGTAGCAGCACTGGTTCCCCGTGCTGAAATTGAAGGCGATATGGGTGACGCCCACGTTGGTCTGCAAGCACGGTTAATGAGCCAAGCCCTGCGTAAAATTACTGGCAACATTGGTAAATCTGGTTGTACAGTAATTTTCATCAACCAGTTGCGGCAAAAAATTGGTGTTACCTACGGTAGCCCAGAAACTACTACTGGCGGTAACGCATTGAAATTTTACGCTTCGGTGCGCTTGGATATTCGCCGAATTCAAACCTTGAAAAAAGGTACTGATGAATTTGGTAATCGCGTTAAAGTCAAAGTCGCTAAAAATAAAGTAGCGCCGCCTTTCAGAATCGCTGAATTTGACATTATTTTTGGTAAAGGTATTTCTACCTTGGGCTGTCTTGTTGATTTAGCAGAAGAAACTGGCATTATTGTCCGCAAAGGTGCTTGGTATAGTTACAACGGCGATAATATCTCCCAAGGACGAGACAACGCCATTAAATATCTAGAAGAAAAGCCAGAATTTGCTGACGAAATCAAGAAACTGGTGCGGGAAAAGCTAGATAAAGGTGCTGTTGTTTCTGCTAACTCCGTAGCTAAAAGCAGTGAAGAAGATGAAGAGGAAGACATCGATTTAGAGCCAGAAGAATAAGGAATGCGGATTTATCTGCAACTTTTAATATGTAGTGGGTTACATAAACTGCTAACCCACCTTTTTCAAAGTATTGATGAGTTACAGCAGTCTGAACCTCACCCGGTATTTGAGTAAAGCAAACACTCCCCTCTTTGATGCTTTGGAGAGGGGCAGCAGGGTGGTTTCATACGAAAAAAGAAAAATACATAAGGGACTTCCAAATAAAAAAATATCCAATTATTTATTGTGGGGTGGGCGTCTCGCCCGCCCTTGATTACGGGCGGGCAAGATGCCCACCCCACAAGATTGTATAGTTTATTTCTTGGAAATCCATAAGTCTTGATTTCTCGTTTTGTGTCGGGGTCTAAATCCCCGACACAAAACGCGCTGCCTGTAGAGACAGGGGACTTAAACCCCCAAAGTTCGTTAAAAATAAACTGCAATAATTTCCAATTTGATAGCTAGGATTCTATGGTATTTGTCTACTAAAAAAGCGGTCTAAAATTTCTGATTTCTGTTCTGAACTGAAATTGTCATACCAATCTTCAAACTTCTCAACTAGTCCAGAATTTCTGAAAATTTCTAAATTATCATTTGGTTTTTCAGTCAAAAGTTTTGGCCTGTTATGGGGATAAGTAAGTATTTCTACTTGATTATCCCTCTTTCGATGCATAAGTTGCATTAATAACTCCATTGCTACAGTTGGCAAAACGCGGGACGTAGAATTCATGAAAAAATCAAAAGTCATATTACCTAGACGGATGCGATCGCCATCTTTGAGCTTGATCGGCCCAAAAGCGCGATCGCCATTAACAAATGAGCCATTGGTACTGTTGAAGTCTATAAAGTAGAAGCCTTGCTCATCAATATATTGAATAGCAGCGTGGCGACGAGACATATAACTATCAACAATGCAAATACCACTGCTGCGATTACGACCTATTGTCCAGATTTGCTGTGGCTGCCGTAAACTTTGGGTCTGATTGTCGGACAAATTAGTCATCAAATAAACAGCAGAAGTATCCACTACACCATGTACGTAACATGCCTTCCCTCTCGTCAACGACGGTTGAGATAGGTTTTCTAGCTGAAGAATTTCATCTAGAAGGCTGCTGTGGTGTTCATACAACTTAAGAAATACCTGATATAAAGTTAATCTCCGTTCTATTTCCGTTTGTGCAAAGTCAGCCATTATACGTAAACCTTGTATTACCTGATTTCGCTTGTGAATATTCGGCTTCAGCCTACAACCAGGGATAATTAATTTTTAACTTTCTGCTGCCATCTGAAAACTTGAGTGGCTTAAGAGCGTTAGATTTTACAATTTTTAAATGCGAGATTCCCTGTTGTTTCTAGCCATAAAAAGCATGGAAACATCTAAAAAAAAGTATTATTATGCTTTATTGTTTATTGTAAATAATCATTTGTTATTTGTAACAGATAGAAAATATAAAGATTTGATGAAAACTTGCTAACTATCTACGTATTTTTGCTACATAAGAGGATATTTCTTAACATTTGTAAGAACGATGACTATCGTTCAACCCAACTATAACCATCCTGAATTATTCGTGATAAACAAGATCCCCGACAACTTTTACGAAGTCGGGGATCTGCGGGTTGGGTTGGAATTCTCACAAAGAAAATAGGATTGTTATTATCTATTTGGTCAATTCTGAATAAATCTGAGTTTTATTGATAAGAATAAGGGCTGATTTATCTAAGCTCATGAGAAAATAGAAGCCTTGTGAGCTTTATAAAACAATACAGTTCAGTTTAATACTTGATCCTCCCTAAGCCTCCTTAAAAGAGAGGGAACTAGTCTGGGAGGCAGGGCAAGCGAGTAATTCTTAAATTTAAATTTTCAACTCACAACAAGCCTCGTTTTCCATTGGGGCGGATGGTCATCCAGTTTGTTTTTGCTAGTGCAAGCTGCTCATCAGAAATTTTGGCACTGGTGAGATTAGCACCACACAGATTAGCTCCTCGGAGGTTGGCATTACTGAGATAAGCATTGCTGAGGTCTGCGCCTCGCAGGTCTGCCCCTTCTAAATCAGCATGGTTAAGGTATGCTTTGCTTAAATTAGCATCCTTGAGATTTGCTCGAGTGAGACTGGCTCTGCCAAAGTCACTATTGTGAAGATTAGCTCCCTGGAGATTGGTATTTTGCAATTGAGTGGAATGGAAATTTGTTTGGGATAAGTCAGCACCTTGCAGATTCAGCAAACTTAAATTGTGTAAAGCAAAATCTCGTCTTCCCTTCTGATAGGCAGTTAATAAGCCTTGGGTATCTAATTTACGCTCAACTTTAGAAGTTTTAACTTGTGAACTATTACTATTGTTGTTAACAAAAGTTGCTGATTTGGCCATCCCAGAACCCTGGTGTAATCCAGCTGCTTCTGCTGCTGCCTTGGCTCGTCTAGCGCGAATTGCTGCCGCTACCTGTGCCACTCCTGTACTGGTAGCAGCAGCAGAGTTGTTAGATAAAACAGCAGAATTTTCTAGGTGATTATGTGTTCGCTCTTTAGACCCAGTATCTGATTTAATTAATAAACCTTTTGCTAAACTTTCTAAGTATGGTTCTATTTCCAATGCTCTGAGAACTTCTGTCGCTGACTGATAGCGATTACGTACAGACACCTCCAACATTTTTCGCAATACATGGCTCAAGTGATCACTCACTTGCACAAGTTGCTCCCACATCATCTCGCCAGTGTTGGGATTGTAATCTAAATCTTTAGGAGTTTTGCTAGTCAGTAAATAAATGCATGTTACCCCCAGTGCATAGATATCACTGGCGTAGACTGGACGCATAGCCATTTGCTCTGGAGGTGCAAAACCAGGAGTACCAATGGCATAGGCAGTTAATGCTGTCTGTCCTGATTGATTTACCGCACCTTGGCTGATTTGGTCTTTGACGGCACCAAAGTCGATGAGCACCATTCTGGCATCTTGAGTGCGGCGAATTAAGTTGGCTGGCTTGATATCACGGTGGATCACCTTTTGATCGTGGATGTATTGCAGTAGTGGCAGAATCTCGCTCAAAAATTGCTTGACCCCAGTTTCGCTTAAGATGCCGTTAAGTTTGATCTCTTCCTGCAAGGTATCACCATTGATGTATTCTTGAAC
>NZ_JAIVFR010000345.1 GCF_020829685.1 Nostoc sp. CHAB 5715
GTTCAAGGCCAGGAGCGTCAGCCCTAAGAGCAAGCACGGGAACACCAAGAGCCACCAGTTGCTGTGAACCGTGTTCAACTCGCCGCCGATGAAATGGTGAGAAGGGTATACCTGGGGATGCATTTTGAGCATTGGCTTATATCTTCCGCTTAAGCTCAAAATGCATCCCCAGGTATACCCTTCTCACCATTTCATCGGCGGCGAGTTCTTCTGCGGTGCCTTGTTTAAGGATTTTACCTTCAAATAACAGGTAGGCCCTGTCGGTAATGGATAAGGTCTCATTTACGTTGTGGTCCGTAATAAGGATACCTATATTTCTGTGTTTCAGTCTTGCCACGATACCCTGGATTTCTTCAACGGCAATCGGGTCAACCCCCGCAAACGGCTCATCAAGTAAAATAAATTTCGGATCAACCGCCAGAGCCCTGGCAATTTCCGTCCGCCTCCTCTCCCCTCCTGACAATACGATACCCTTGTTTTTACGGACGTGGGTCAGACTGAATTCTTCCAGCAAGCCTTCCGTCTTTTCTCTCCTCTCTGCTTTCGACATTCCGGGCTTGGCCAGTTCCAGTACACCGAGAATATTCTCTTCTACCGTCAGATCTCTGAAAATCGAAGCTTCCTGTGCCAGGTACCCGATCCCCAGTTTGGCTCTTTTGTACATTGGCAGGCTCGTAATATCCAGGTCATCAAGCCAGACCTTACCTTCATTCGGTTTCACCAAACCAACGGCCATGTAGAAAGAAGTGGTTTTCCCGGCACCATTAGGTCCGAGCAATCCGACGATCTCTCCCTGAGCCACCTGGTAACTCACCTGATTATTGACCAGACGTTGTCCGTATTTTTTGATAAGATTTTCGGTCCGAAGAAGCATTTACACAAAAATTAAAATACAAATTGTTTGAAACCACAAAGTTAAGCCTAAATATCAGCTTTTCCTGTTAAAATATGTTACAATCAGGCAAACTTAATGTCCCTGATAAATAATTGCAGAGAGGTCTGACCTCTGTAGGTATTCTCATCAATGCTGTAAACCATATCGAAAGGCCGGCCGGCCGCCAGGCCCTTGTAAAAATCGTCGACCATACCAAAACCGATCGCAGAAAGAACTGCTCCTGTTCCTGTATCGAGCACATCGATTTTAAGGTGTTTTTCTTTCAATATCCTGGGCGTGGAAGCCAGACGAAGGTTACGTGAAACAAAGACGGGCTGCATATTTTTAGGCCCGAATGGCGACATCTGCTTCAGAATCCGGTAAAATTTCCGGTCGATATCTGAAATTCCGATCTCCAGGTCGATGTTAATCTCAGGAATCAGGGGTTCGGCCCCCATCCGGCTATTGACCGCCGTATCAAAAGCAAGCCTGAACGCCTGAATGTTTTCAATCGGAATGGTCATCCCGGCGGCATGCATGTGGCCGCCAAACTGCTCCAGCAGATGGGAGCACTCCTCAATGGCTTCATAAAGGTTAAATCCGACAACGGACCTGGCCGAGCCTGCGGCATAGTCTCCCGTGGTTTTTGTAAAAATAATGGTGGGCCTGTAAAAATGCTCTATGCATCGCGAGGCCACAATCCCAATGACGCCCTTATGCCAGTTTTCATTAAAAAGCACCGTACTTCTGGCCTGATTCAGCATCCACTCATCTCCCCTGATCATTCCCAGGGCCTCATCTGTTATTTTGGCATCCAGGCCTTTCCGCTCGGTATTATTTTCCTGGATTTTATACGCAAAAGCCAGGGCTTCATCAAAGTCATCGGAAAGTAAAAGTTCAACGGCAGCTTTCGCATGTTTGATCCTTCCGGCGGCATTGATCCGCGGTCCGATCACAAACACGACGCTTTCTATGCTCATTTCGCCCTGATGGCCGGCTACCTGCTTGAGGGCTTTCAGACTCTGACGAGGGTTCTCATTCATCTTTTTCAGCCCGAAATAGGCCAGAGTCCGGTTTTCTCCTACGATCGGAACAATATCGGAAGCGATACTGACCATGGCCAGATCAAGATATTCGCACAGGTTTTCAAAAGGAATGTCATTCCGAAGGCAATAGGCTGTCAGCAGCTTAAATCCTACGCCATTGCCGGTAAGCTCTTTGAAAGGGTATTCACAATCTTTTCGTTTCGGATCCAGCACAGCCACAGCCTCAGGCAGGTCCTCTCCGGGCTCGTGGTGATCGCAAATGATAAAATCAATCCCGTATTTCTCCCTGGCATACTGCACCTTGTCGGCCGCCTTGATTCCGCAATCCAGACATATGATCAGTGAAACGCCCATTTCGGCCGCCTGATCGATCCCCTTCACCGACACCCCGTACCCTTCTGTATAACGGTCGGGATTATAATAAGTCAGGTGTTCGTAAAATCCGGACAGAAAACCATACACCAAGGCCACGGCGGTGGTACCATCCACATCATAATCTCCGTAAACCATGATTTTCTGATTCAGGCTGATCGCCTGTTCAAGCCTTTCTACAGCCCTGTCCATGTCTTTCATGAGAAACGGATCATGCAGATGACTCAGCTGAGGCCTGAAAAAAGTTTTGGCCTCATCAAAATCATGCACACCCCTCTGCCAAAGGATATTGGCTAAAACAGGGCTGATGCTGAGCTTTTCGATAAGTGATTGTGTGGCCTGAAGATCCTCAGCGGATTCAGGTAGTTGTTGTAATTTCCAGCGTTTCTCTACCATTACCCAAAATTAGGAAAAAATAATTATCCCTGCGTGCTTTCCCCGCCATTGTATTTTCGGTTTTATTATCCCGGAAAACGCAAAACAGTATTCAAATTTACAAAAAGGCACAAAAAAAACGCCACGAAGGCGTTTTTTAAAACTATAAATGTATCTCTTACAAAATCACGGTAAGACTTTTTACAACAGCCACCAACCTGACAGCATCAAAAATACGCTGTTCGGATCCACCATGACTCTTTACAGAAGCTTCATGCGAGGTAACACACATTTCGCAACTATTGATGCAACAATTCCTACAACAGTATTTGTTGAATAACAGATACTTATCCCACCCGCAGTACAAATAATTGCAATTTTAAACAGTAAAAACTTGGCATTTTCTATCTTTATTTGAATCTCACCTTTGAGCAAGTCCAATTTGTTAACAAAGGTTTTGCATTCAATCCAAACTTTAGGTTGTCCTTTTTCGAGCCATTGAAAGCGCAATTCTTGTAGTTCTGCAAGCCTGTCTTCTGGTAGTACTTTAGTTGCCCAACCTTTTATATGGCTTTTTTTGCGGAGTTCCATCTGCTTCTGCATCAGTCGCTGAAGCTGCTCGTGCCGATCCTGCTCCAGCCAATTAACCTGCTCTAGCATCTTCTGCTCCTGCTCCGACAGATCCTGCCTATTCAGCCAATTAACCTGCTCCCGCATCTCCTGCCTCTTCAGCCAATTCAGCAACTCCTGCTCTTTGGAATTATCTTCGTTAAACTGTTGCATCTACTTAAGCTCCACATCGATGGTCTGATTGGGTAATTATGTATGTCAATAACAATACACTCAGTTGACTGTAACTTATGCTTTTGTGGTTTCCGTGTGGTAGAATCAGTTTTTGATCAACACATTTGGCTATCCCCATCTGTTTAAGCCATTCCACTATCTCGGAAATATCATCAATTCTCTCGGAATTAATTTTTACCTGTTTTCCTCCCACTATACGCGCCCACGCTCCAGAATATGTCTTACAGACTACGGTAAAATGATGCTACTATGATGGGATTTGAGATTTGTACTCTGGGCAAAAAAAGTGCAAGGCTGCTATCGTCACAGTCGAGTCATAGTTAATCAACTGCCATTTTTGATTTAGGGATATAGTTTTGTCGCTTGCCAAAACCGAAATCAACTTTTCAGAAGAATTTTTGAGCGTTACACCCTGACCCAAATTAATGCACACTTTTTGACCGTAATTCAGCTTGTCAAAGTTAGATATTTTGCTCAAGGGATTGTTGTTCTCAAGCAGTAGATTGTTCACCGTGCGAAGAAACGCTTTTTCATTGAGATAGAATTCGGCAAGCGCAGTTGAGGGAGTGAGTATAAATACTTCAGTAATAACTAGAAGTGATAGAAGTTGTTTTTTCATGTGAAACAGACAGTATTATTAATTGAGAAATGGTTGATGATCTAAACTTGTCAATAATGCCCAGCGATTATCTACCTTTATCTGAGCATAGGCTTTGAACTGATCTAACAGGACTACGTAATTAGTGATGTCAACAAATACTTGCATCTACTAAGCTTCTTGTGGTGCTAATGAACCCTCTTCAGGACGACAAGCCAATCGTTTACGGTATTTTTGAACTTTTTTAAGTTCATCAGTCCCAATACCTGTGACTTGGTAGTACTTGCGCCTTGCACCACCTGTCTTGTCTTGCTCATCACCCCACGCCCAAGTGATTAATCCCTTTTTTTCAAGTCGGTTCAGGGTGGGGTATAAGCTGCCGAATCCAATCGGAATTGGTCTGCCGTCGTTTAACCCATCCAAAATTTCAAGACCATACAACATCTTATGCCCCATCATCAGGGTGAGAATATCCTCCTCTAAGGCTGAAAGCTTGACTTCTTCTTTGCCCATATAAATCAACCTTCTATACTTTAATTATTATAATAACTCATAGTACTTGATAAACATATAAGTATAAATACTCAAAAAAATGAATTTTGGAGTAGCACGCTGAAATAACCGTAAATCAAATTCTATTCGTTTGCTAAAAGCATATATAGAATTGTCAGGAGAAATCCCCTCAATTCCTTGCTGCTACCTGATTGAGCTATCTCGTCCGCTGGGAAATGAGAAACATCAAGCTCGTTATTACTTAGGTTCATGCGCGAACCTCAAGAAATAGTGGGAAGAACGATGACCTTGGCTATCGCGTTACTTCAGGCTGTTGAATGCAGCGGATTATGGAGTAGCGCAAAAGCGGGAGCGGGTTTTTATTGTTGGTTTTCGCTCTGATTTGAAAGCAAACTGGTCTTTCCCTGAACCAACACATACCGAAGAAGCGCTTATTTGGCATAAGTGGATTACTGGTGAATATTGGGAACGCCACGCTATAGCTAGCAAAGAACGCCCAGAAATACCATCTTTACTTCGTAGTCGCTTGCAACGTACTGGCGCAAATTTGTTAGGTAGCGTGACTGCTCCGTGGTGTACTGTCAGGGATGCGATCGCTGATTTACCACCACCCGAAAACACCGATGTGGCAGTAGAAATTCCCAATCACGTTTATATTCCAGGAGCTAGAAGTTATCCAGGACATACTGGCAGTCCTTTAGATGAACCAGCCAAAACCTTAAAAGCTGGGGTGCATGGTGTCCCTGGTGGGGAGAATATGCTTGCCTTGCCTAATGGACAAGTTCGCTACTTGACAGTGCGTGAAGCTGCGAGGTTACAGACGTTTCCTGATGATTATTACTTTCCCTGTAATTGGGGCGAGTCGATGCGTCAGATTGGTAATGCTGTACCTGTTACTCTTGCCCATCTGATTGCGAAGAGTATCCGCAGTCATCTAGACCGCTAACCAAGCAATTCTGATATTCTGCCTTCCTTTTAATTCAGGCTTTCTGTGATTCTAGCAGGAGCAATGAATTGTGTGCGACACGCTCTTGCTAGCTTGCTTAAGCGTAGGGGTATGTCAAGCCAAGTGCGATCGCCTTCCCTCAAGGCAATAAAATACAAGAGTAATCAAGTTATAGCAACCGCCAAGGCGGTTTGGGCATAAACTGGAAGTAGTCCCGTTCCTTTTCCTGCAAAGCGCGATCGCACTTTCATATGCCCAAACCCTATAGTTACGACCTGCGTCAAAAGGTTATTCAAGCCATCGAACTCGATGGCTTGAAGAAAAGTGATCTTGTTTTCTGTTTAATATCAGTCGCAACACTATAGACTTATGGAGCAATGCGACAAGCTGAAACGGGCGACTTCCAAGCCTTGCCCAATAAGCCTCCTGGTAATGGTCATAAAATCACCCACTGGGAAAAATTCCGTGAGTTCGCTTCATATAATGGGGATAAAACCCTTTTTCGTGATGGCATCACTTTGGGAGGAACAGATTAGCGATGCCTGCGGCGAGCTTCGCTAACGCACCATCTCACCAGCATTGAAAAAAATTGGCTTCACTCGAAAAAAAAGACCTATGGCTACCGTGAGCGAGATGAAGACAAACGGCAGGCGTTTGTAGCGCAGTTGTCCACCCTACCAAGGCGAGAAAATTGTCTACCTTGATGAGTCTGGGATGGATAACCGGGACGAATATGATTACGGTTGGATTTGAATTAGGGGAGCGCTTTCATGCACTTAAATCAGGACGACGTGAGGGGCGGGTAAACATGATTGCAGCGCTGTGTAACCAAAATTTAATAGCTCCCTTCAACTGTGAAGGAGCGTGTAATCGAACAGTGTTTGAAACTTGGGAGGGAAAATTGTTTGCTTCCAACACTCGAACCCGGACAGGTTGTGGTGATGGATAATGCCACATTCCATAAAGGTGGGCGCATTCAACAACCTAATCAGGAAGCGGGGTGTGAACTACTATACCTACCGCCTTATTCTCCAGACCTTAATAAAATTGAGAAATGCTGGTCTTGGTTAAAAAGTCAAATCCGCAAAAAACTGGAGCAGTTTGATTGTTTACGAGATGCCATTGAGCATGTCTTGCATTTTGCGTCCTAACCGCCTTGGCGGTTGCTATAACATTCAGTACGAGGTTTGGTCTGCCAGCACAATACGCCAAAGGTTAGCACCTCACCCTGAAATTGATTATCGTTACCTGCGATCGCAGGAATGGGTAGAAAAAATATGTGGTCGTGTACCTCAACCCTACCCTCAACTTGCTGAGAACTCTAGAGCTA
>NZ_JAIVFR010000346.1 GCF_020829685.1 Nostoc sp. CHAB 5715
GCCGATTTACTGGAATTAGAGAGGGTGCGGGAAAGACTCTATGAGCAGTTAGATCGCGATCCTAGAGATAGTGAATGGGCAGAAGCAGTACAACTACCTTTGCCAGCTTTTCGTTATCGCCTCCATGTTGGTCGCAGGGCGAAAGACAAGATGGTGCAATCTAACCTCCGTCTTGTAGTTTCAATTGCCAAGAAGTACATGAATCGTGGTTTGTCGTTCCAAGACTTAATTCAGGAAGGCAGTCTCGGTTTGATTCGTGCCGCTGAAAAGTTTGACCACGAAAAAGGTTATAAGTTCTCCACTTATGCTACATGGTGGATTCGTCAAGCAATTACCCGCGCGATCGCAGACCAATCCCGCACAATTCGGCTTCCAGTTCACCTATACGAAACCATCTCTCGGATTAAGAAAACTACCAAACTGTTGTCTCAAGAAATGGGTCGCAAACCCACCGAAGAAGAAATCGCCACTCGTATGGAAATGACCATTGAGAAGTTGCGGTTTATTGCTAAATCTGCCCAGTTACCCATTTCATTAGAAACACCCATTGGTAAAGAAGAAGATTCTCGGTTGGGCGATTTTATTGAATCCGATGGTGAAACGCCAGAAGACCAAGTTTCCAAAAACCTGCTGCGCGAAGACCTCGAAAAAGTCCTTGACAGTCTCAGTCCTCGTGAACGCGATGTTCTCAGACTACGTTACGGCTTGGATGATGGTCGGATGAAGACTCTTGAGGAAATCGGACAGATTTTCAACGTCACCCGCGAACGCATTCGTCAAATTGAGGCGAAAGCACTCCGCAAATTACGCCACCCAAATCGTAACAGCGTTCTTAAAGAGTATATTCGGTAGTCAATTAGTCATTAGTCATTGGTCATTGGTCATTGGTCATTAGTGAATAAACAAATGACAAATGACAACTGACAAATGACAAAACAATAAAAAACCTGGTAGTGAATAAGCACTCCAGGTTTTTTTATTTATTGAACGCGCGGCTAATTGAAGGGGTTCGTTAGCGAAGCGGTAGCGAGGAACGAGCGTCTGCCCCTTCAATTAACACTCTCCTTCCGAGCAAGCAAGTCACCCCTCTGTTTCTGAGTCTCAATGTACCGCTTCACTGCTTCTTCCGAGACTCCACCGACAGACGAATAAAATGTCCCATCACTCCACATCCCTGAACCCCAAAAGCGACGCTTTTTAATATCTTTGAATGTATTGAATATATGCACAGCGGAAATTGACTTCATGGTCTTAGCGATTTCTACTGGTGCAGTGGTATGGTCTGCCTGCACAAATACATGAACGTGGTCAGGCATGATTTCCAACGCGTGAAGTATCCATCCATAGGTTTTACAGGTTTCTCCAAGGATACGCTTTAATTCTACTTCCACTGCGCCTTCAAGGATTTGATGTCGGTACTTTGGGCAAAAAATAATGTGATACCCCAAGCAGTGTTTAGCGTGTGAACTAGACAATATTTTCATGATTTAGCGCATATCAGTAAAATATATAAAATATGTGATATAGTAATTTTACACAAAAATGCCCAGCGATCGCGGCTACGATCCTGGACGCGGTCAACCTAGTATTGGTAGGACAAAAAAGAAAATTCTACGACAAATAGCGGTCATAGTTACCGCTACATCTTTTTGCATTTCAGCTAGTGTCAAACCATCACAAGCCAATCCAGCAATTTTGGCTCCTGTTGCTTTCTGTGCAGGAACTGCTGGTGTGGGATGTGTTTTTGTTGGGGTGGCAATAATAGGAGGAGTTACCTATTATATTTGGTCAAACGGAACCAACACAGTAGCATCTGATGCATCGGGAAGTATTTTCAGAACCGAGTATTTAGACGATCCAGAAGATCAAGAAAATCAAGAAATTGTAATAGCGCTAAACGCTAAAAGCTGGCAAGCCGCAAAAAGAGAATGTGCTTGGCATCTCTATGGGCAAAAGTTCAAGGTTTTTCAGAAAAAAGGTCGCTGGTACTGTACAAACAAGGTGGACTAAAATGAATCAATTTTTAAAGGATTTTTACGCCGAAAACAAACCTAAAACTCTTTGTGTTTTACAGGCTTTACCGGGGTTTTCTGACGAAAACATCTTACCAACTATGCCAATGATGAATTCGCCAGAGCATAGTCTTAAATTCATCAAGGAACATCATCGGCATACCTGCTCTTTGAACTCAGATACTCCTGACTGGGAGTTGGTTGACGCAGAGGTTTACAAGCAAGAAAATTCTCTTTACGAGGCAGTGATTATTGCTTATTACAAACCTTTGGAGCCAGTTTAAATGAAGCGGACTGTTAGTATCCCAGTTGACTTACCAACAGAAAGGTTTCTACCCCTAATGGAACAGTGTGCAGAAATATTTAATGCACACGTTAGCTGGGCTATGGCTAACAGTACCTACAATAAAAACAAGGCACACAAGGAACTGTATTACCTATTAAGGGTTCAGCATCCAAGTGTGCCTTCTGCGTTATTGCAGACAGTCAGAGATAACGCACTTGAGGCAATTAAAGCCACCAAATTTAAAAGTATTCCCAAGAAAAAACCAACATCAGGATTAAGATACGACAAACGCACAATGACACTAAGAGGTAAACAATTAACCCTCAGTTGCATTGGTAAACGAGTTACTTTAATTCTTGACGTACCTGACTATTTCAGAGAAATTTTTGAAACTTGGGAATTTTGCGGTGCAACTGTAACTTACACTAAAAACACGCTTACGTTTTGGGTAAGATTAGTTTTTGAAACAGAAGACCCGCAACAAATAGAAGGACAAATTCAAGGAATTGACCGAGGCTTATATCATCAAGCTGTTACCAATGATGGTCAATTTTTCAGTTCTTCTAAAATCAGGGCAGTACAAAGACGTTACTTATACAATCGTCGTCAACTCCAGCAAAAAGGCACTCGCAGCGCCAAACGTCGTTTAAAGGCGATGTCTGGACGCGAGAAGCGGTTCATGCGGGATACGAACCATTGTGTAAGTAAAAAGTTAGCCAACCAACCCTTAATTGCGGTTTTTGTGCTTGAAGACTTGTCAAGTATTCGCACCCAGCGACGCGGCAAGAAAATGAATAAATGGTTGGGTAGTTGGGCATTTTACCAGCAGGAGCAGTTCTTGTCTTACAAGGCAGAAGCGTTAGGGAAACGAGTAGTACACCAAGATCCTCGTTATACCTCGCAGAAATGCAATATTTGTAAGCACATCCGAAGAACAAATCGGCACAAGTCTAGATTCCATTGCGAAAACTGTGGACATCGGACACACGCGGATCTCAATGCTGCGAAGAATGTTCGGGACGACTATATTCTCTCCTCTACCCAGTTAGGGACAGAGGAGCAGGTGTCAGTCAATGCACCATACGTTTCAACCGAGTCTCTCGGTTAGTTACAAGCCCCATCCCAAGAGTGGGTGGGGCGGTTGACAGGTCATCTTAGATATTAAAACTTATAGGATGCCCCAAAAATGTAGAAAGCCTTGACCAGAAAAAAGCTCAACCAAAACGGCTGCTAAAAAGCCAATCATTGCCAAGCGACCGTTCCAAATTTCTGCTTGTGGGGTAAAGCCCCAACGCCAAGCGTTGCGATCTTCAATTACAGGAGTAGTTACTTTTGTTGTGGTTGCATTAGTCATGGTTCAAACTCCAAGCTTAATTTTTAAGGTTTATTTCCTTATGTAAACTAATATAACAAATATTTTAATAAAGGCAACATGTTTTATATTTTTGTTTCCATAGCTTGACACGAACAATAGGAATTAATAGGAGCTAAAACATCTATCTTTGGATACAACTATAGGACTTCTAGCATTTCACGAAAATCTTGATACATATAGATTTTCCGTAGGGGCGCACAGCTGTGCGCCCCTACCAGGTATTTGTATTAACGTGAATTCGATTGCTCATATAATATCTACCTAATTTGTTCAATCAAAAAACCTCTCCCTGGTTTTACTACGCAAAACCGTCCCTCTCCGAGTCGGAGAGGGACAGACTTGAACTTTAGTTCAAGGCAGGGAGAGGTTCGTCGAACTCACGTTTGTATTAACTCAAGACTTTTGGCTGAGTATCTTAATTTATTAATATAAATTCTCAATTATTTTACTATGTAAGTAGTTTTTTCTGCCTACACTCGTTGAATAACAAGAATTTAAATTACAGGTAGATGTGTATTAACTATAGTTTAATTAGTATTTTTAGCATTAATTTAAAAATCTAGAGTACAAAATGCTTACAGTTGAAAGTACCTTGTTTACCAGTCTTGTGGGTGAAGAGTTAAGTGATTAAGACTGCTTTATAACGCACTCACTAAAATTATTAATTTAGCTTTGTCATCCAGATAGTTAAGTTAGAGTTATTACAAATAAAACTAATTTATAAGTTTAGGTAATTTTCATTTGATAAATTGATATTTAAACTGTTTGATAGTAGATCGAAAAAATTTATGAACAAACAGCAAACTAATGACTTTGACAAAATTATCCTTACTGCCTTCATGGTTAGTCTAGCTAGACAGTTTACAGATATTCCTTATGCTAAGGAGTTGGCACAATTAATAGAGATGCAAAGGTTAGTAAAGGTATCTCAACCACAAAATCAAGACAAAAGTATTTTACTTACCGCACGTATAGAAGCTCGTTATAAAGGCATCAACCAGGTGATAGCTAAATATCAAATAACACAAGTTCTAGAACTAGCATCTGGTTTGTTACCGCGTGGGCTTTTCATGTCTAGCAATCCGAATATCGTCTTTATTGAAAGTGACTTGCCTAAGATGATTAGTTATAAACAGCAACTAATTCAGCAACTTGTCGGGGAACGTCCTAACCTGCATTTTATAGAAATTGATGCTACTAATCATCCCAGTGAGTTTTGGAAGAGTACTCCTCTACTCAAAGCTGGACAACCAGTCATGATTTTGTGTGAAGGATTGCTGACACATCTGACTTTGTTAGAAAAACAACTTGTGTGTGCCAATGTCCGTGAGATTCTTCACTCTTATGGTGGTGTTTGGATTACTCCTGATTTCATTGACACAGCTAGTTTAGTGCGATCGCAACAAGATGACTCAGGTTTAGAAAAGCTATTACAAACAGGTACTGACCTTACAGGCAGGTCTTTAGTAAATAATAATTTTGGCACACTCGATCAAGCACGGCAGTTCGTTTACGAACAAGGTTTTCGTGTAACAGAACATGGTATGTTGAACGTAATAGACGAGTTAAGCTGCTTAGAAATTTTGGGTATTGATCCAGAAGTGGTAAGGAGAATGCTTGCTGCTCAATCTGTCTTTGCGCTTACTCTCAATGTTGCTTGATTTTTCCTTACTGCCAAAAAATTTCCATTTCTTTTGAAGTCGAGACAAAACCAAGCTTTTCGTAGATACGTTTACCATCCTCAGTGGCGTGAAGCCAGAGGCGTTTTACCTCAGTTGCCCTGACAAAGTTAATAATTTCCTTTAATAATGCTGTTGCAATTCCCTGGCCTCGCCACATCGGAATTGTATAAACGTTCATAATGTAGGCTTCTGAGCCTGAAAGATTACCGTTGTAGGGGGGTCGTTGAAAAAATACTAAGCCGCTAGTGGCAACAATTTGAGTATCCACTTCAGCTACCCAAGCTAAAAACTCATTCTGCGGCATTTTTTCAGCAAAATACTTTCGAGTTGCTGTAGCCCTTGATACGCTAAAATTTGCTCATCTGGATTTTTCGCCCTAGATAGAACACTGAGCCGACCTCTAACTTGTTCTTCGTAGGTAATTACAGTCACTGCAATTTCAACCTCTTCAACGGCTGCCAGCCTTGTCAGGATTCGCTTTCCCTCTTGTCCATTGCGTTGGATGAAACTGAGATGGTCGGTGTCAAGAATATACATCTTGCAGTGTTAGCAACCCTACTCAGCAGATTTCCGCCATTCTTGTCCAAAGCGAACTGCTTCCTCAAAAGTAGGATCGTTTTCAAAGCTACCTGCGACTTCTAACCACCAAAAAGATTTTTTCTGCACAAACCCATAGAGCATCTGTTTCATTTGTGCCAGTTCTGTCTCCAAAGTTGCAACTCGCGCTTCGAGTTGTTGAGAGCGTTCTTCAAGTTGCTGGGAGGTCATAGGGATCTACTAAAAGTTAGAATGCTGAAAGCATTATAGCAAGACCATCTGGTTCTGGTTCGTAAATGGCATCTTATCTATTATCGCTTCTTGGCGGCAAGTTGAGCGCTTTGTCACCCAAGCGATAACCTTTCTGCGCTGGTAATTGCTGATTCGTGAGTATAAGATTCACGTTAACGTCCTAGCATTTTATCCCGCAGATGCTTTCTGGCGATGTGCAAGCGGTTTGTTATGCCGCCGCGATCGCCGCAATATGCCACAATAGCAGGTAAAACAGTAAGAATAGTTTTCACGAACCATCATCCTCTATGCAAGTCAAAGATATGACCATCGAAGAACTCAAGCTTCTGATTCAAGAAACTGTTGCCGAAACAATTCAATCTCTAATGGTTGATCCTGATGAAGGCAAACAAATAAAGCCAGAAGTGAAACAGCAACTACTCGACTCTCTACAACGTACTCAGTCTGGAGAACGTGGAATCTCTGCTAAGGAAGTAGCAAAAAACCTGGGATTGACCTGGTAATGAAGCTTGACATCGAATTTAAATCAGAGGCGACTATCGGGTTTGAAGCTCTCACCTCAACTATTCAAGAGCGCATCCTGCATAAAATTCGCTGGTTGTCTGAGAACTTTGAGGACTTAACCCCTCAACCTTTGAGTGCTGATTTAAGCGGTTTGTTCAAACTCAGAATTGGGGACTACCGGGTTATTTATTCCTTTGATACTGAAGGA
>NZ_JAIVFR010000347.1 GCF_020829685.1 Nostoc sp. CHAB 5715
ATCCCTAAAAGAGATGCCTATGCCGGACGCGTAGCCAGAAGCGGAGAGAAAATCATTGCCATCGCCCCCAGAGAGCAGATTATTGCCTAATGAAGAGTCAACATTCAAGTTATCGTCACCAGCACCATTGAGGGTGTCATTGCCACCATTCCCAAAAAGCAAGTCATTACCAAGACCTCCATTAAGGCTATCGTTATTGCTACCCCCATTGAGGGTATCATCGGCGTTAGTTCCTTGTAAGATTGCCATATTTTTGTCTCCTAAAGTTGTAAACTTTACTATTATCTGCGTTGCTGCTTAAATATTATTTATATTCTTGGTTTAAGCAGGGCGATCGCATCTATACTACTCTTTACCACAAACAAGGTATTGTTAATTTCATGTTCTATTGATGATGAGCCATACCTATGTAGTCAGGTCAACGTTTGCTACAATTGCAATTAGCTCATTACCAGCAGGAAGTTTGGCGAAAATCAAAGTATCAAGCTGAGTTATCTGAGATTTAGTTTCAAGTTGATAAGTCACAGCTGGACTAAGTTGCAACTGATCAATACCTTTCTCAAAGCCCAAAATAAGAGCATAGTCCCTGTCACCAGCAGCTGTATAAAAAGCGCCTTTCGCATCCCCAAGCACAAAGAAATCTTTCACGCCATCGCCAGAAACGTCTGTGACGATGCCGTTTCTGTCAACCGCACCGCCACCTATTAATTGATCTCTCTCAAATAATTCTACGGTAGCATCACCACCTGATCCTGCACCAGCGCCAAATCCATTGAGAGTGTCACTACCAGCACCCCCTACGAGAAAGTCCTCAAAAAATCCTTCAGGAGCATCAGGAGAGCCGCTAAGGCTTCCAGTTAGACTATCATTACCATCGCCCCCAAATATTACATCACTACCCTGACCTCCATCGAGGGTGTCATTGCCAGCATCCCCAAAAAGAAAGTCATCCCCTGCACTTCCGGAGAGATTATCATTTCCGAGTCCCCCATTCAGGGTGTCATTACCGAGACTTCCAAGGAGGGTATCATCGCCGCTATCCCCATTCAGCAAGTCATCACCAAGACTTCCACTCAGCTGATCATCACCGCTACCCCCATTCAGGGTATCGTTACCAAGGTTGCCAGACAAGTTGTCATTCCCATCTCCCCCATTCAGTAGGGAATTACCACTGATACCTGTAAATATCTTGTCATTACCGCCTCCCCCAGTCAAAGTATCGTTACCACCAAGACCAAAAATCGTGTAACTCTTAGTATTAGTGTTTCCTCCTGGGACATTTAATAGATCGTTGCCGCTAGTTCCTTGTAATAAACTACTCCTACCTCCAGATGTACCGTTATTACCGTCTCTCCCGGTCAAGATATCGTTCCTACGACTAAAAAGATTCGCGATCTCATCAGCATTATTATTGTCTCCTATATTGTTGCTGTCATTTATTTCTAGAATTGCCATATTTTTTTACCTCGCAAATTCTTGGTTGAAGTTGCCAATGTGTAGTGGGTAATCATCCTAAGAGGATGTTTTGAAAGTATTTTGCTGTGATTTTAGACACTTCTCGATCCCCCTAACCCATGCCAGTCGGTCAAAATAATTCGTAATTTATAATGACGCTCGTTCCTCGCTACCGCTACGCTAACGTAATTCGTAATTATTACCCCACGACTGAAGTCGCTTGCTCGTCCCCTTTAAAAAGGGGGATTTAGGAGGATCTAAAACGTGTTGATAGCAACAATAGGACTTTTAAAACATCCTCTTAGCTATTTTTGAGCGTTAGGTTCATTGCTAAATTATTGTTTTACTCAAAAATATTTGTAAAAACTGCCCTAAAAATAGGCTAAATTAGCCCCTCACAGGAAACTATCACCTATCAAATTGAAGCCTATAAATCCGAAGTTGCTTAACAGGTTATTATTTATTCCTATCCCAATCCCATCACCTAAAGATGAATTCAAATCAGTGATGACATTAGCACGCCCAGAAGCAGAAGTTGTTGTTGTACCTAGAAATAAACTGCGATTAGTACCTCTGGTAAGTGTATCAGTGCCTAAATTGCTGACGAAAGTACTGTTATCTTGACCTCCTAATAGCAAATCGTTCGCGTTACCTGCGGTGTAGGAATTCGTAGCTACCACGGTAATCCTATAGGATGTTGCTCCGGGTACGAAAACTTCTTCACTCCTGTTAATGGTTAAACCTGTAGGGGAAGAAATGCTGACGTTAATGCTGCCGCCGGCACCACTCGGATTGACGTAGGACAGACCTGTCAAAAAAATACTGCTCATTAGATTTCCTCTTGATCTTGCTAGATATAATATAATACCGACTAATACCGACTTGACCAGAGAGGAGAGGAGCAAGGAGCAGGGAGCAGGGGAGAAGATGGTGTAATTTCCCTACCAAGAGGGTTTCAGAGCAAAGAAATTTATTGATGCTTAATGTTAAATATTTATTTCGAGATGCATTACGACAGGAAATAATACGTCCAAGTTTCAGCAGACATAAATTTATTTATGGCGTTCTCCCCTAAGCTTTGTGCCCCCTGGCCCCTTTCCTCTTCTTTGACAGATTATGATACTAAAGCTCAAGTATGAGTAGCCACAAACTGAAAACGAACGTAATAGTAGAGGTTTGTGCCCTTACGAATCAGGAAGCAAACACCATTAGTAATAGAGCGATAAGCTTGATGGTATGGGTAATGCTTACCGCTTGAAGGTAACTAGGGGTATCGTCTCTTATGCTGAAGTTAACGTTGTTTTGTGAGTTTTGTGATATCCCTGGCTTTAGCTGAAATGTCCAGATGGTAAGACTTCTAAAAATGTTTTGGTTTACTGAGTATGGTACTTGTTTAGATGCTGAACTTTGGAGGAGCTACCCTAGCATTACTCGACTTGAGAAGAGCCTTCCTACATTAACAAACAGATATCACCTTGCGTAAAGAGGTAAGTCTTGCAACTGTCTAACTAACTGTGTTAACATTGAATCGAATTTAGAAAATTGCTGAAAACTATAAACCAAGATAGTTTTCAGCAATCTTTGAACATCCAACAGTAGGTTGAGTAGAGTACAAGATAACCCAACAAAACAATTGCTATGGAGTGTTGGTTTTCTTACTCACTCTAACCTGCTTTTGTTTTTAGGCTTAAGCTTAACTAATCCAGTTGGATCAATTATTAGGGAACTTTGGGCGGAATCTTTGGCGTTACAAAGTTGTCTTTGTTAGCCACATTATACGGTAGCAGCAATAGCGTTAACGAAAGTCTCAGAGCGATTGTCTTCGACTTGAACACCACCAACAACGCTGCTGAAGGTTCTGTTTCCGGTAGCATCAGCGCTAACAACTAATTCAGCAGTGTTTCCTTGGATACCATTCAAGTTAGTGTTAACTACCTTGTTGAATCTTTCATCAACAACAGCTGTAACTCTCTTGTCTGCTGTGAAGATGTTGGCGATGTTAGTACCACGACCACCGAGAATTTCTTCAGAGGTATTTTCCAAGTAGTTTAGATCAGAAATAATCATTTGAGTTTCTCCTGAAAGTTGTAAATTATTTGCGGAATCTTTGGCGTTACAAACTTGTTTTTGTCAGCCACATTATTACTATAATTCATTTCTCAGGAAAGTCAATACTTTTTTCAAAAAACTCTTATTAAAAAAACTAATATACTTTCTGCTTAAAAGGATTATATAGAAGCATTATTTAAAAGTAAAAACAAGCATACTAAAATTAAACAGTAATTAGATTTTTTACTGCCCATCAAGAGTTTTAGCGATTTAATTTAAGTTTCTAATCGCGCTAAAATAGCATTTTGCAGATGTATTTACAAAATAGACAAAACGAAAAAATATTAAATTTTTAAGCAAACAATAGCAGCATCAGCAACATTTTCTAAGAGGTTGTTTGAAAAGTCGTTGGCTGTATCTTTGCACTTATTGATCCTCCCTAACCCCCCGATAAATTGGGGGGAACCAAAATCAAAGTCCCCCAATTTATCACGGAGCCAGTGCAGTGAGGCAGCCCCCGTCTTGGCGGTTCCCGTCGTTAACGCAGCGTAAAGCCTTCTCTTCTCCTTCTCCTATCAAAGACGCTGCACGAACAAAGACGCACTCGCACTCAAGACGCTGCGCGAACGGCATAGCAACGCTATGAGCGAGTCTTCTCCCTTGGCGTTAGCCTCTCCCTTTGGGAGAAGGGGAGACGCTTTAGCGCAACAAGCCTCTGGGGGACTGCCGAACCCGAAGTATCTTGGGGGTTTCCCCCATGAGCAACTGGCGTGGATTTAGGGGGATCTAGAACGTTTCGCTACTGAAAAGAGGACTTTTCAAACATCCTCTAACTCTAGAAAAATCTACCTTATATTCAGAGAAGATAGTTAGCTAAAAAAACTTTTGGAATTTAATACCTATTTAGTTTTGGTAAATAATATATCTAGTAATTATTCGTGCGATCGCAAATTTGCGTCTGAGCCAGGGCAAACGCATCCAAATTACTATTGATCAGAACCAAGGTTAAAATCCAATAACTTCTTTTACCGAAAAAGGGATAGAAAAGCCTTAACAGGGAACACAAAATAATTTTTAAACTTTAGCTGTGAGTCTGAAGCTCACTCAAAAAAAGATGTTTTTCGAGACGCGTAGCGTAAGAATTGCGGTATCCAAGTTTTCAATCCCACATTTAAAAACGTGGGTTAGTGGGCCCTTGCTACCTGTTGGTTGTTAGGAGTTCCATTCTGAATAGTAGCAGAAATAGCGTTAACGAAAGTTTCAGAGCGATTGTTTTCGGTTTGCACACCACCAATGACGCTGGTGAAGGTATTGTCGCCAGTAGCATCAGCGCTAACAACTAATTCGGCAACATTTCCTGTTAAACCACCCAAGTTAGTGGTAATTGTCTTGGTGAAGGTTTCATCAACATTAGCTGTAACTGTCTTGTTTGTAACAAACAAGTTGTCGATGCTAGTACCACGACCACCGAAAATTTCTTCAAAGGAATTTTCCAAGTAGTTTATATCAGAAATAATCATTTTAGTTTCTCCTGATAATTGAAACTCTTTTGAGTGTTTTTGGCGTAAGCCACTTATTTTTTTCGACACACAATTACTATACTTTATTTCTAGAAAAAGTCAATGTTTTTGAATAATAAAAGTCATTAAAATAATTAATCCATTACACGACAAATCATCAAAAATAGGATTAATTAAACTAATCAAAAATAGCTAAAAAATTTAAGCATTGATTAAAATTATTCCTGCCTAACAAGCTTTATAGGTATTGAAGTTATTTTGTATAGGTAGAAAAATATCTCTATCTATAGATGTATTTACAAAAAATTAAAAATAGAAATTTTATATCAAACTTTTAAGCAAACAATACATTACTAACATTTGTATAAGCTATAGACATCTACCCTAAGTCAGAGAATATATTTAGCTACAAAAACATTTGCAATTTCATCACCTATTTAGTTTTGCTCGCCGGACATATCTAGCAATTCCTCTTGCGATCGCACAACATCTGAGTCGAACTGAGTGACAATTTTCATCGCATTGATTTGTTGCTTTAACCAATTAGAAAATGATTCTGTAATGATTTTTTGGCGCAATTGTTCATCTAATTGGGGTTGAATAATTTCTTCCACCCAAATTAAATGCACCCCTTTGGGAGTTGTAATCGGTTTGAGAGCTTTTGGCGGTACAGTAGCAAATACACCTGCTGCAATCTCTGGGCGAAAATCTTTGCGGTATCGGAGTCCTTGATATCCATAAGCACGGCGGAGTTCTGGTTCTGGAATATATAAACGAGCAATTTCAGGAAAATTAATTTCGCCTTCTTCTAGGGCATAAAAAAGCTCTAAAGCCAAGTCTCGATCCTCAAAGACGACTTCGTAGGTAACGGCGGCGACATAATCTAGTTGGTGTTCATAAAAGTGCTTTTCGAGTTGATCAGAAAATAAATGATTTGCTAACTTCTGCGAAAGGATGTTATTGTAAGCTAATTCTTCAAACTCATTCACAGACAGGTGGTGTTTTTCTAGCCATGCCCAAGTGTCTTTAGCTTTGACAAGCTTCTTAGCAAACCTTAAGCCATCTCCTTCTTGCTGTAGTTCTTCTGGTGTGACCGTAATTCCTAGCTCTTGAGCTGCTTTGGTAATGATGCTTTGCGATGCGATCGCCTCCACTACATCAGGTATCTGACAGGAGAGTTTAAGACTGTGAATAATATCTGAACTGGAAATTGTCAGACTGTGGGGCATAACACGATATCTCCAATAATTTAATTAAGGGCATGGGGCATTGGGCATGGGGCATGGGGCATGGGGCATGGGGCATTGGGCATTGATTATTCCTCTTATCTCCCTTGTCGTATTTTTTCCAGTGCGTAGCTTTCCTCGGTAGGCATCGCTCTGACTAAATTTCAAAACCGCCTTTTTGCAGTTTCTTGAACGGATCTAAAACAAAATCAATCACGCGGCGTTGGCGAATGATCACTTCAGCATTTGCTGTCTGACCGGCACCTAATGGGATACGTTTGTTGCCATTTTCGACATACTGCTGATCTAAGGTGATTTCTAATTCATAGTTTTCGATGTTCCCTTGGGGAGTTTGGGTAATTTTCGAGTCAGGAGAGATCCAAGTAACTTTCCCTGGCACGATGCCATACTCCTGGAAAGGATAGGCATCAAACTTGACTTTAACTGGCATTCCTACCTTCAAGAAACCACTATCCTGATTAGGCATATTAGCTCTGAGTACGAAGTCTGCATTCTTGGGTGCGATTTGGGCAATCCTTTGACCGAGTTGTACTACTGCTCCCGGCTTCGTGGTGGGTAATTCAAAAATCACCCCATTAATTGGC
>NZ_JAIVFR010000348.1 GCF_020829685.1 Nostoc sp. CHAB 5715
CAAAGCTAGGGGATGTCTTGTATCAGGTACTCCGAAAGAACAGCAATTATATGTTGTCAGAGAATTTTTATTGAAGAAAGGAAGTAACCCTCAACCTACAGATGTAAAAATAGAAGTTGTATCGAAACAAGAAAAAGAGAAGATATTACGAAATGCAGTTGCAAATGCAGAAGTAGAAAATGCAACTCTTACAAATTTTGGCGTATCCTCAAATGGGCTAATTCCGAATGGTAAAGCTTGCAAGACGATTGACGAGTGGAAGAACGAACAAATTAGATAAGTAGGGCTTGCTTAATAAAAGTGTAAGGTAGTCCAGATAAGGAATTCAAGCCTTTTTACACCAAGCAAGTGCAAGACCATGACATCTAGAGTCTCAAAACCCTTGCACAATCGTTAGTGATCGCTGGGTAAATTTGAAAACTGAGCGACGAAACAACTAGTTTGCAAGCTGTGCGGCTTCTAGATTTCTTTTAGAGACTTATTCAGCAAGCCCTAAACTACCGAGGGTGAATTGGAGCAGAACTTCTTAAAGCTCCATCCCCCGGTTTTCATCCCGTTGTTGGGAGTGATGCTGCTGCAATTGGCGTGAGAAATTCACCAGTTCCTCATTCCAATCTCTAGATGAACACTTGTTCCTTCGAGCCTGTGGCAGTACACCCGCTACAGCCCATGCAGCTGCATTATCAGATTCATCAGGAGCAAAGGCTACTTGTACAGTAGGAATATGCTGCAATTGCTCTACTGGTAAACTTTTGGGGTCATCCACTGCCAGAAAGAGCGTTCTATTTGATGGCACGTCACCTCTGACTTGATACTCCAGCATTGCAAAAGATATGGCATCGATGGGCGACTTACACAGGACTACTTTCTCTGGGGAATCAGTAGGCTGTCCACCCAAGTGAAAGTAAAACCAGCTCTCACGCCGCTTGCTTCCTTTCTCGTAACCTTTGAAAGTGTTGTTTTCTCCCCCGAAGTTCAGATCAGCCCAAGCCGCCGCTCCGACTTCTCTCCGTGTCGGGAGCAGGAACGCACCTAGTGCCTGGGGTAGTGAGCCAAGATTCCGCATGACGAACACAGTGTTTTGCTGGTCATCAGCGTAAACTAACCCCCGGTTGTGCAGAACTTCCACAAAGTTTTCAGGTATCCCCCGTTTCTGTGTTAAGTAGTTGTGAACTGCTGTCCACTTACTTTTATCCTCAACTGGTAGTGTAAATTTTGGCGGTGGCTCTCTTTTGATAATTTCAGTAGCTTGTTTTCGAGCCTGGGCTAAAGCAGCTCTTTCTGCCCCAGCTTCCCCAAAACGCTCACTTAGCCACGAGATCGCCTGACGCAGATTACACTCATTAACGTGCATTACCAAGTCAATTGCACCATCTCCCCCCAATAGAGAACCAGGAGCGAGATCGCTGAATTTCGACTGATTTATATTAATGATGTGATTTTGACCACGCCATCTGTCTTGCTCATGGTCTAACCCCAACTCCCAAGCTACATCCTCTAAGGCTAAGTCGCGTAATTGCTCTGTCTGTTGCCGCCACAACTGATTCTGTTGCTCTAATTGCTGAATCCGTTTTTGCAACAGTTCATTTTCAACCGATAGAGCTTTAGCTGTAGCTTCTATCTCTTCAAAGCGCCGCATCGCCCTATCCCGGTCGGCGGCTTTTGCCTTCAATTGCTCTGGGTTCAGGTCTGATACTTCTAAATCTCGCCCCGATTCCACTATGCTGTAAAAATCCTTGATGTCCTGGTGCTGCGCTCTACTTCCCTTGATCCCACGCTCTAGTCCAATCAGCCGCATCGTGTCATAGTACGAATCTTGGAAAGAGTGAATTTTCTGCCGTCCATCAAAAAAATGATTACACCGTAATTGTCCTTGATCATCCAAAGGGACAAAGTAAGCATGGATATGCGGGGTGGTTTCATCTAGGTGCAACTCTGCCCGAACTATCCGCTCTCCGTATTCATCTACTAACCACTGATGAGTCGCTTCTAGCCAATCATCCAGTTTTTGAGGTTCATAATAACCTGCTCTGGTTGGGCAATCTGGGCGGAAATAACTAGGTGAAGCACTCAACAGAAATTCTACACAGTACACCCCATCTGTGCGAATCTTTCGTTTCTGCTCATATTCGGCTATCTTAGCCAAAACCAAATCTTCCAGTCGTTCCTCTGGGTTATTGCTACCAATGAATCTGATATTTTCTTGGTTGGGGTCAGCGTTGGGGGTTTCTCGCTCGCGGCTGGTGTGAGATGCACTCCCCGCTATCTTACTTCGCTTTAATTTTTTTAGTCGCGCGATCGCGTATGCCATTTTACTCCTGACCCTGTTAAAATTATTTCTTACTCAAAATTTTCATTTTTTCGCCTCAAACGCCATGCAAAAATGGCTCAAATCTAACTTAGCCAAAATAAGCGTAATGGGTACGGTTATTTTATTATTTCATCGAAGAATTGTTGCTTACAAAAAATAGCTATTCCCTGCGACAGTCGTAGAGTAGTTCGAGAACAGTCGTAGACTAGTCGTAGAGAATTTAGTAATTGCTATTTTTGATTCCCGAAACCAGTCCTAGAGCAGTCGCAGAGCAGTTACAGACTAGTCGTAGAACAGTCCAAGAGTTATTGTGATTTTCTATACAATTTTGCAATTTAAAGCCCACTAAATACATAGACTTAGCGGTGATTGTGATTGAGTTTGTAAAGGAAAAGAAAAAGGAAAAGAAATCGGTTAGACTTTAATTCAGTTCTGCATTTTGATTCTGCAAAGTGATATTGCTTTTATATTTTTTGTCTATCTTTGTACATAAATTAACCTCTACTAAAGAGGTAAATATATTTTATATCATTAATTGTTAGTAATTTGGTGCAATTTTAAATATAGGTTTTATATGAGCGACAAAATTTAAGTTAAATAGTGATAATAAGCAGAAATCCTCTACTATTGCCTATCAAGTACTTGATTTGAAAATATTATTTAAAGAATCAACTGCATAATCAATTTTTGAGCAACTTTCCTTCAACATTAATTCTATCTAAGTACAACATTTCATTAATTCTCTGCGTACCTTTGCGTTTACCTAGCGCCCCTCTGCGTTTAAATTTCAACCCTCAATTCGCCACGATTTTACGCAAAGCTGTACTAAGCTTTTAACAGAAGGCAGAAGGGAGAGAAGAGAGTTAAAGTATTGACTTATTACATTAAGTATGATATTTTATATTACTATCTAAAAAAATCAAATATAAACGTGAATATCTCTCCATCCCTCAAAAAACCGCGTGTCTCATGGCAGGCGGTTTTCTCACTGCTGATGTTTGTGTTCATGTACCTGCCCATACTGGTACTTAGCTTTTATAGCTTCAATCAGTCACCTTACAGTGCAGGTTGGCAAGGATTCACTCTCGATTGGTATAGCAAGTTGTTCGGTGACGATCGCATTTTATCAGCTTTGCAAAATAGTTTAATAGTTGCTGGCTTTGCAGTTGGGATTTCAGCAGTACTAGGAACCTTAATGGCGGTTGGGTTAGCGCGTTACCAATTTCCTGGTAAAAAATTGTATCAGGGTGTTGCTTACCTACCATTGATTATTCCCGATATTGCGATCGCAGTGGCTACCCTAGTATGTCTAGCAGCCTTTGCAATCCCTTTGAGTTTGTGGACGATAGTTGCAGCCCATATCGTGTTTTGTCTCGCCTACGTCGGACTTGTGGTTGCTTCCCGACTTACCAATTTAGATCCTCACTTAGAAGAAGCAGCACTAGATTTAGGTGCAACACCAACACAAGCTTTCATCAAAGTATTATTACCTCAATTAATGCCTGGTATTATAGCTGGTTGTCTCTTGGCCTTTGTTCTGAGCTTAGATGACTTTCTCATTGCCAGTTTTACTGCTGGTAGCGGTTATAACACCCTACCAATGGAAATTTTTAGCCGCATTAGAACAGGAGTCAAGCCTGATATTAACGCGCTGAGTGTCATGTTGATTACAGTATCTGCGATCGCTGCTCTTGTAGCTGAATTAATTCGCATTTATGGAGAGAATAAAAATTAAGTGTGATTTGGACTTCAGTTGTACCTAACGCTTGCTTTCTAATTCATTCCCCTAGATAGTTTCACACGTTATCGGTCTTAGCTTGAAATTAAATCAGAGTTACAGTAGATGCTGATGGAATTGACTACAACTTTTCATGCTCTCAAAGAATGGGCAGTCGCCATAAATGCCTTGGAAAGTGGCAAAACAATTATGTTGCTCCGCAAAGGTGGTATCCATGAACGAAATGGACATTTCCAAGTTGCCCACAAGCAAATTTTGCTTTACCCTACTTATGAACATCAACAAGCTTTCATGCTGAAAGCTGAGTATGCCAATCATGTTTATCCAGTAACATCAGGTTGGCATCCAGAGAAAGTGCCCATCAGCAGTTGGGCTGAAATTACAGATATTTTGCCAGTTAGCGATGAGTCTATTGTCAACACATTGCTTCCCTTCCATATTTGGAACGAGCATTTTATTAGCGATCGCCTCAAATGGAAGCCACGCCAGCCGCTTTATATTCTCCTCCTGCGGACATATAAACTACCCCAACAAGAAATTCCTTACCACCCTAAATACGGCGGTTGCAAGTCATGGATTGATTTAGATCAACCAATTCACTTGCAAGGAGCAAAACCAGTTTTATCTGACTTTGGATACACTCAACTAGTCAAGACAATTCGCCAGATTGTCGGCGATAAGTTGTATGCTCCCTCTTTCTGATAACCCAAGTTACAGGTTGTGAAAAAGCAGGGGGGAGAGAGCAGGGAGCAAGGGAGAAAAACCAGCAAAAAAGCGGTTGTTGCTCAAAACGTTGGGAGACAAGGAGCAAAGGGGCTTTTACCCACAATTCGGCTTGGTTTGCACCTTTTCCCCTGCCCCCTGGCTCTTATCAAAAGTACTTTTTAAACCAATACGCTTGGGTTAAGCCAGAAAAATAACAATTCAAAATTCAAAATTCAAAAATAAATTTGCGTAGGTTGGGTTGAGGAACGAAACCCAACATTTTCTTTCGGGCATTTGTTGGGTTTCACTTCCCTACAGGACGCTGTGTTTTGACTTCGCTCAACATAAATTCGCGTTCGTTCAACCCAAGCGTATTGCTTTTTAAACATCCTCTTAATTACGAATTACGAATTACGAATTACGAATTGTTTTAACAAACCTTGATCTTGCTTTGTTTGCCCAATAAAAGCTTAAAGCCATCAAACATAATTGTGAAAGCTTGGTACACACGGTCAACGATCTCACAAATTTTTTTCTCTTCATCTTCAGAAAGATGAATACTATTTAAAAAATCTTGCATTTCCTGCTCAAAAATTTCGTGATTATTTTCAACATCTAAATGATGTATTGAGAAATACTTGAGGTTACCAGAATAACCGACTCGTTTCACCAAGCTTGCAGTGTACTCAAAAAAGATGTGACCTGTAGACTCAAGACTCATTATCAGAGCAACTCTTTCAATATCACTACTTGCTCGAAAAACCTCCGACATTATAGCATAGGTAGCATCGCGGGTGAAAATATAATCCTGGCTATATAGCAGTTTAAGATTAGGTTCTTCAACTTTCAACTGTTGAAGATCCCTTAAAAACCATTGCTCGTGCCCCATGTCCTCGACTAAATGATGGTGAACAACTTTACGGATTTCACTATCAGTCATTTGCATTTCGTTTATTCGTAATACGTCCTGAAAAGACATAACCCAGAAACTCAAGTATTGAGCAAACAATTTTATACTTTCTAGAGAACTTTCTCTAGTAATTTGGTTGAAAAGTGGGTGTCTAGCTAGTTTAATTTGCTTTTGAATTATATAATTATCGACGGTTTTCATATTAAATCCAATATTTCCTTAAAGAATATACTAGCGATCGTCAATACCTTCGCCAAAAAAAGAGGACGAAGAGAAAGGGTCGATATAAAGTAAGTCTGAGTTAAAAAATCAAGCTATGTGACGAAACGTAAAATCACCCAATAGCTTATGCATTGGTCATTTCACAGTTTTGACAAAACTCAACATACACAGGTTTTATCATGCCGACTTATCTAGTTTTATAAGTAATTTCCGAAATTGGCAATAGGCTTTATGTATTTAATCAAAAAAACAAATAGTCTAATTGCGAACTTAAGCAAAAAAGTAGTTATTGTTACACACAAACCCAAATAACGCGGATAACATTAAAAAAATCTCACCCGATAAATAAATAAGGTGAGTAAAGCTGTTCATCTTCATGTCCCTCTAGCAGATGTCTTGCAAGCTATGACTTGTGAAATAATTATCCTGAAGTGGATAGAACTTAATTACACTTTGTCTAAAGTATTAGGCAAAAAGTATCCCACAAGGGTGATAATTAGCTTGACAAAAATCTGTTATTGTGCATGATTAACTAGGAAAGTAGAAGGAGTTTGCAATGCATCGACAAATGTGCTGGTTACCTAAATTTGGTGGCGACGGAGAAAAAATTTTGTATTTGCAGACAGAACCCAATCAACCTTGGCGTCCTTACACAGCTTTTAGAGGTTTTACAGTCCCAGATTATCAAATACCAGGTGGTTCTAAAGGTTGGGCAACTTATCAAAAACTTCTCAAAGCAGGTTGGACACTAGTACCTAGCGCACGGGCAAATGAGTTTGGCAGTAGCAGCTACGTAGAATCAACGACCCAAAATCAATAGTCAATAGTCATTAGTCATTGGTCATTAGTCATTGGTCACTTGTACTGAGCGAAGTCGAAGTATTGGGCATTGGGCATTGGTTATTTATCAATGACAAATCACTTCATTTTGAAATCCTTGAGGAGAAATGGCATAATCAT
>NZ_JAIVFR010000349.1 GCF_020829685.1 Nostoc sp. CHAB 5715
AAAAGAGATCAGCTCAACCAGCTAGTTAGAAAACTGAATCGCAGCAAGTCCACAAGAGGCGATCGCACAATACTACGCTTGATAAGCTTTTTGGGTAGGCTTATGCTCTATAAGATTGGCTATACCCAAGAAAGCAGGCAGCTTGGTATCGAAGGCTCTACATACTAGAAAATTCCAGCAATAACCTTAACTATAGCAATCCTAAATGATTCATGAGAAAATACGGTAATATTTAATGTACTTTAAATAACTTACTTTGAAGCTATGGATTATGCAATATATAATTCTAGCCGGAAAATTAAGTTGTTAATGAGTGTTTAAAAGTACGATTATAATTTAAGTATTTTCTCACAGATGATTCCGGATTGCTATAGACGGTATTTAAATATAATGAAGTGATTTTTCATTATGTTAAATAAATGGTAGAACGCAAATTTATGCGTCTACCATTTTTTATATACGTAAATTATATTTCGTACTAGTACACTGCTTGGACTTTCAGCAGTTTTTATGTTGATTTTTCTTTCAGTTCCTCAAGCAATTTAATTACATTATCCTCAAAGCCTTTATTTCGCTCTTGAACTGATTCAATCAACAGTTTATCAAAAAGATTAATCACATACTTGCCTAGTTGAATACCTAACGGTTTTAAATGTCCGCCCTCTAAAGCTTTTAGAAATTCTTGGGGTGGTTTTCGCAGAATATTAGTAAACCATTCACAGGTGAATTTAGCAATATTATCTGATTTGAAACAGACTAAACCCATGATATTAAATAGCCCACTATCCTTGATTAAGTTGTGGGTTTCTTCAACAGTTGGTTTCACACCCCAACCAAAATTATCGATGATATCCGCTAAAAATTGAGGACGAATTGCGCTCCCTGTGTCAGCAATAGCAGGTGCTAATAGGATAGAAACCTGCCCTTTAATGAAGACACTGTTAATTTTGATTTTCCGACCTACATAAGTGCAAATTAGTTTTTGATCTTCTAGAATTTTTCGTTGAAGCTCCTCAAAGAGAATATTAATGTCTGCAATGACACTTTCTATCTGTGACTCATCCGAAGTATGAGATAACAAGCTCCGAATAAACTTTTCTCTATCTTGAGGCTCTGGAGGTAAAGCAGTAAATCCTTCTAACAAGGAGATATATTTACAACCAAGGCTATGTCCAATCCAAGAAAAGTTTTTATCATTTAGATAAGCTTCATAATCATATCCTGCAACACTTGCCATCCTTACAAGCTCTGGCAGAATTTCATACTGCTCTCTCATGAGGAAACCAGCTTCTACATAATGGTTAAAACTAAAATTAAACGGCAGAAGAATAATCGTATATCCTTCCTCGAATAGAGATTGAAGCAGATAGCGATAAAAAATCATGGGGCCAAATGTACCAAAGAAAGCCCCTGCAATAAATTGAATTACTCCTTTAGGCTGTGGATGCAGAGCAACCCAACTGTGAGAAACGGGTTTAAATCTTAGTTTTAAACTTGCTTTTACCATGACTTAGCAATGAGTGTATCTCATTTTGGTAGGTGTATACTTAACCTTCAAACCAAAGTTGCAGCTTTTCGGATTCTTTAAAAGATTTTTTTGCAAAACTGAGATGCTTGCCTTGGTAACATATAGCGGTTCTCAATTGCATGGAATACAGACCTAACAAGAAAAGCCCTAACCCTTGTAGCGTTGGGGAGTAAGCCTCAAAGCCTCTCTGCTAAAAGGCTACGGTGTACACACAAGTCTTTGGTGAGGCCATTTAAGATTTATCGTGCAGCTTTTGAGATACCTCACCCTGGTTTTACTACGTAAAACCTGTCCCTCTCCTTACTAAGGAGAGGGAGTGTAATAAAGCTTGTACAATTGTCAAGGCGGTTTTTACTGCCAGAATACTTCTCAGGCGTAAGATTTATCGACAGCAAAATTTATCTACATTGTGTTTTTCCATCCTTCACTTGTGGCAAAAATGCCCCAACTTAGGCGTTCATCTCTTGCAATAGATAACTTTTACCCTTATGACTGGAGAGCAAAATCTTGGGAATAGAACTACGCAGTTTCGTATTTCTCGACAGCCTGCAACCTCAACATGCAGCATATATGGGAACAGTAGCTCAAGGCTTCTTACCATTACCAGGGGATACATCACTGTGGATTGAAATCTCTCCTGGTATCGAAATTAATAAAATTACGGATGTAGCCCTGAAAGCTGCCTCTGTCCGTCCGGGAGTACAGGTAGTTGAACGACTGTATGGACTATTAGAAGTTCATTCTAGCTCCCAAGGTGAAACGCGAGCTGCTGGGCAAGCAATTTTGGCTACATTAGGAGTCCGAAAAGACGAATGTCTCAAACCGCGTGTTGTTTCTAGCCAAATTATCCGCAACATCGATGCTTACCAAACACAACTTATTAATCGCACGCGACGGGGACAGCTACTACTAGCAGGGCAAACGCTGTATGTATTAGAAGTGGAACCTGCTGCTTACGCTGCACTAGCTGCGAACGAAGCAGAGAAAGCGGCATCGATTAACATCCTTGAGGTTCAAGCTGTAGGTAGTTTTGGACGGCTTTACTTAGGTGGACATGAAAGAGATATTCTAGCAGGTGCGGCAGGAGCATTAACAGCAATAGAAAGTGTAGCTGGTCGGGCAAATCCTCTGGGTATGCGTCAGGAGTAAAAAAGAGAAAATGGCAAATCGAGAGCATCTAGCTTTACTCAAAGCAGGTGCAGTTACATGGATTGAGTGGAGAGAGAAAAATCCTCAGATTGAACCAGACCTCAGTGCTGCAAACCTCCAAGGGGATAACCTCAGAGGCGCAAATCTCCAGGGGGTAAATTTGAGCAAGGTGGATTTGGGTAATGCTTTACTTGTGCGAGCAAACCTCAGTAGTGCTGACCTGAGTAGTGCCAACCTCTACAAAGCCTTGCTCATTGAAGCTAACTTGAGTGATGCTAACTTCAGTGTTGCTAACTTGAGTGGTGCTATACTTACACAGACAGATTTGAGTCATGCTAATTTCATTGGAGCAGACTTGAGTGAGACGAATCTTAGAGGCGCTGCGATCGCTCATGCTAATCTAATTGGAACCGACTTAAGAGGCGCTAACTTGAGAGATGCCGATTTAGGTGCAGCGAAGCTAATGCGGACTAATCTCTCTTTTGCCAACCTCATTGAAGCTAACTTGATTGCGGCTGACCTCAGCGAGGCGAGTTTGTACGAAGCAGAAGTGTTAGGGGCTTATCTTTATAAAACTGAGCTATACAAAGCTAATCTAAACAAGGCTCACCTCAGTGGTGCTTACCTATTCCGGGCTAACTTAAGTGAAGCTGATTTGAGTCAAGCTGACTTGAGTTGGACTAACCTCAGAGGCGCGAATTTGGCAGGCGCGAATCTCAGAGAAGCTAACCTCAGAGGAGCCGACATTAGGGGAGCTAATCTCAACGGCGTAAATCTTCAGGAGGCAATCATGCCTGACGCTTCAAAGCATCATTAATTTTATAAACCTTTTTAACAATATTATATATCCAAATTCGTCCATTTTTAAGATTTGGTAAAGAAGTTGACATAAATTGTAGTTTATGATACTACTTAATTAATTACAGGTGACTTAAAAAATATGGAAAAATAATAAAAATAAATTTTGCCCCAATTACTTACCATTTGCATAATCAACTAACCAAATCAATAATTAATATTATCTAAATAATATAATTATTAATTAAGTTAATAAAAGCACCTTTACTTCCAACGAGAAGTTTAAGTAATCTACATTGAACTTATAAAAAGTTCTGTGACTGAGGCCGAAGTTAGGCATTAGTTAGAAATTTAGGAAAAATAATATGGCAGTTATTTTCGGCACTACAGATCCTGACACCACAAATGGGACATCGGGAGATGATACGATATATGGTTGGGCTAATGGTGGTAATGCCAATAGTTTGTCTGGTAATGATATCCTGAATGGTGCAGATGGTAATGATAATCTATTTGGCGGGACAGGAAACGACAGTTTAATCGGTGAACTTGGCAATGACACACTTGATGGTGGCTTGGGTACTGACAGCTTAAATGGGGGAGTAGGCGACGATACTTACGTCATTGACAGTGCTACGGACACCATTACCGAGGCGACTAATTCAGGCATAGATACCGTTCGGTCTTCTGTCCCCTACACACTGGGTGCCAATCTAGAGAATCTGAGACTCACCGGAACTAGGACTATCAACGGGACAGGTAACAGTCTTAATAACATAGTGTTTGGTAATATTGCCAACAACACTCTGAATGGGAGAGCAGGCGATGACACGCTAGATGGAAATTTGGGCAATGATACCCTCAATGGTGACAGCGGCAATGATAGTTTACAGGGCGGCCCTGGCAATGAGTTACTCAATGGGGGGTCTGGAAACGACATCCTCATCGGTGTTTTCCCTGGCAGTTCCCTTCCACCTGGATTAGGGGAGACTGATACCTTAACTGGCGGCGTTGGGCTAGATACATTTGTCCTTGGGGACGCGATAAATGTCTACTACGACGATAAAAACACTACGAATGCTGGTTTTGGGGATTTGGCTACTATTACTGACTTTAATCCTAGTGAAGATCGAATACAACTCCAAGGCTCTCAAATAAACTATCGCTTGCAATCTGTTGGAGCAAATACACAAATATTTTTAGACAAACCTGGAGCAGAGCCAGATGAGATCATAGGTATTGTGCAGGGGGTAGTAAACCTCAGACTTGATAGTGACGATTTCCTTTTCTATGAGCAGGAAAATGCTGGACAAGCTACAAACAATACACTAGCCAGTGCTGAAAGATTAGGTTCTTTATCATCAGGTTCAGACATTAATCTCTCAGGTGAGTTAGTAACAGTTCAACCGGGGGACAATCCCGATTTCGACTTTTTTACATTTTCCCTAGCAAATCCAGGAACTGTTATTATCAGTGCGGCGACAACCGATGATACAGTTATCGGACTGTTTAACAATGCTGGGATTTTACTGCAAAGTGATGACGATAGTGGCCTCGACTTTGGGTCATTAATCACCGCTTTATTGGGTGCTGGAACCTACTCAATTTCAGTGAGTAAATATGCTTTCTTCCCCCAAGATGGCGGAACTTTCTCTGGCTCTAGTGATAGTAACCCTGCTCCTTATACGCTAGGAGTCAGTTTGGCATAAGAACGTTGTCAACTTAAAAAAGTACTGCTTTATAAGACTGATTGAGGGATACTTTTAGTGCTAGTTAGAGGGATACGACCATGTGTCTCGCTTCCCTAACAAAAGACTATTTATAAGCTAGTACGCTTGGCTTTGTGAAGAATTGTAGGTTGGGTTAAGCAAAGCGCAACCCAACAAAGCCCCGGAAATGTTGGGTTTCGTTCCTCAACCCAACCTACACATTTTTATTTTTTATCCTTAACCGAGCAGTATTGGCGCCCTAGTTGTGCAAATTAAATGCGCGACAGCTTATGTCAAGTTGAAATTGACGAGTTAGCACGACACCGAGAGAGTATTTAATAACTTCCCCGCGTTTTCTATCTCCGTGTCGAGAGAATTTTTGCCGTTAATACTAATCACTTCTCCAATATCTATTAGCTCTACTTATACCTGAATAATCCTGAGAAAAAATTGGGAAATCGTCAGGATATTACTTTTGTAACCATGTAAATGTGACTATGCCAATTATAAAGATGACATTCACTGAAGGATGTTTATACTGTGTTATAAAAGTTACTATTAAAAACCATCAAGGTTGAAATGTTAACTAAGTAGTTGAAATATTGAAAACCTAGCTGCCGATTTGAATAGCTATTGGTTTAATCAAAAGTTTAGCAGCCGATTAAGTTCAGTAATGCTGTATCCAATAAAACCCTTACAGTTAATTTCAAAAAAAAATTGTAATGGAACGTTCAACCATGTTAGTTCATCGTAAATCACGGGAACAATAGCAACAGTTGAATAGCTGACCGTAATCTAAGCTGACCGAAATCTATTGTTACCTGGAGCCATTGAGACGATCTTTATGCCAGCAACATCTTTTTATGCAGATGCCCCCTACAACACCAAAAAGTCCCGTCAGGCTTTGGACTCGGATCTCACGGTTGACGAAAGTGAGTTATCGGTAGATGACCTACAGGAGCTAGAGATGGCTTCTGCTGACAATGCTAACTTTGCTGCTAACACTAACCGTCGGAGTACAGACCTAGTACGTCTATATCTTCAGGAAATTGGTCGGGTTCGCTTGTTAGGGCGGGATGAAGAGGTTTCTGAAGCTCAAAAAGTCCAGCGCTACTTGCGGATGCGGATAGTGCTTGCTAACGCCGCCAAGCAAGGGGATGAAGTGATTTCGCCCTATCAGAGATTAATTGAAGTTCAAGAACGTCTGACCTCAGAACTAGGACATCGCCCGTCTTTGGAAAGATGGGCTGCCACTGCTGGCGTAATGATATCGGATCTCAGACCGACTTTGGCAGAGGGCAAACGTCGCTGGGCTGAAATTGCCAAGTTGACTGTAGAAGAGTTGGAGCAAGTTCAGTCCCAAGGACTCCAAGCAAAAGAACATATGATTAAGGCTAATCTTCGCCTAGTTGTGTCTGTTGCTAAGAAGTATCAAAATCGCGGTTTGGAATTGTTGGATTTAGTCCAAGAAGGTACACTTGGTTTGGAGCGGGCTGTAGAAAAATTTGACCCCACTAAAGGTTATCGCTTCAGTACTTATGCCTACTGGTGGATTCGTCAGGGAATTACACGGGCGATCGCTACTTCTAGTCGCACCATCCGCCTCCCTGTCCATATTACCGAAAAGTTAAACAAAATCAAAAAGGCTCAACGCAAAATTG
>NZ_JAIVFR010000034.1 GCF_020829685.1 Nostoc sp. CHAB 5715
AATGTAGTTGTGACAACATTTAAACATAAATTAAGTAATTAGAAAAACTTTTAATCCCATCTAAAATCCAAGAGGTCTGGTAGTTTTAGATACTATTGATAAAGTTTAACTGGAGTTTGACCCGACTTTGGCTTGTTGGTGTTTGCTAGACATTCAAATTTAAGATTAGTGTCCTTGAATACGAATAACTGTGCGCTTTGATATAGTTACGCTTTTTCCTGACTGTTTTAACTCTGTTCTCAATTCTGGTTTGCTAGGTAAAGCCTTAGCCAAGCAGATTGCCGAAGTGCATCTGGTTAACCCACGGGACTTTACCACAGACAAGCACCGAAAGGTGGATGATGAACCCTACGGCGGCGGTGTGGGGATGCTAATGAAGCCAGAACCTATTTTTAAGGCTGTGGAGTCGCTGCCGATTCTACCCCGAAGAGAAATAATTTTGATGAGTCCACAGGGTGAAACAATCAATCAACCTCTTTTGAAAGAATTGGTAACAAATTACGACCAGTTAGTAGTTATTTGCGGGCATTACGAAGGAGTGGATGAGAGAGTGCTACATTTGGTAACTCGTGAGGTATCTTTAGGCGATTTTATTCTGACTGGCGGAGAAATTCCAGCAATGGCTTTGATTAATGGCGTAGTGCGGCTGATCCCAGGAACTGTAGCCAAAACGGAGTCTCTCACAGCAGAAAGTTTTGAGGAAGGGTTATTGGACTATCCCCAATATACTCGTCCTGCCAATTTTCGCGGCTTGAAAGTGCCTGATGTCTTGCTCAGTGGCAATCACGCCGCGATCGCCCGGTGGCGTTACGAGCAACAAATTCAAAGAACCCGCGATCGCCGCCCCGATCTTTTGGAGAAATGGGAGGGGAAAGGGAGTGGGGAGTAGGGAGTGGGGAGTGGGGGAGGTGGGGGGAGCAGGGAGAGAATAATAATTCCTGACTAAGGACTAATGACTAATGACAAATGACTAATGACTAATGACTAAAATTCGTATTGGTAACGGCTACGATATTCACCAACTGGTGAGCGATCGCGCTTTGATTTTAGGTGGAATTCAAATTCCCCATGAACTGGGTTTATTAGGTCACAGTGACGCTGATGTACTAACACACGCGATTATGGATGCCATGCTTGGGGCATTATCTTTGGGGGATATTGGTCATTATTTTCCACCTAGCGATCGCAAATGGGCGGGAGCAGATAGTTTAGTACTATTAACTCAAGTTCATCAACTGATTCGGGATCAAGGTTGGCAGATCGGAAATATTGACTCGGTGGTAGTAGCAGAACGTCCAAAATTAAAACCGCATATTCATAATATGCGCGATAAACTAGCGGCTGTTTTAGAATTAGAATCAAATCAAATTGGCATCAAAGCCACCACTAACGAAAAATTAGGCCCAGTTGGCCGCGAAGAAGGTATATGTGCTTATGCTGTCGTTTTGCTAGTGGCTTTAGAGTAACTTTTATTTGGAACCATCGGTAAAAATATCGAAGACTCACGAGGATTGAAATCAATGATTTATAGCAACCAACAAACCTTAACTTGGTGGGAAATTAGAGCCTTACAAGCTACAAACATAGAAGATATAGACTTTCCCGATCTAGTTGCTTTAGACAAAGAGGAACAAATTATTCTGATAGCTGAAGTCAAAGGTTTCCCATTCAATTTTCAAGAAACAAAAGCCAAAAAATATGCTATTTTACGGCTGATTGATTACTTACAAGCTGCAAAGATAGTGATTCCCTTTGCCATGCTTGTTGATGTAAATAACATTCTGATTTTTAAATGGGATGGCAATAATTTATCAGAGGCAATTATCAGTCTTAATACTGCTGATGTGCTTAGTCATTACGAGCCAAAATTCCGCGACAAAAGAATATTTAGTCTTTACCTTAAAGGTCTTACAGAAGCTTGGCTACGTGACTTGGCCTATCATTGGAAATCTGCAATACCACCTTTCACAAAGGAAATGACAGAAATTGGTTTATTGCAACTACTAGAAGACGGAACAACTCAACTTTATTAATGATTAGCAGTGATAATTTACGTTGAAACTAATTTCTTGATGAGTATTGCTAAAGGGCAAGATTCACAAGCACAAGAATTACTGCAAAATACACCCTCTTCTTTACGTATCGTAGTGCCAAGTATTTGTTTTGTAGAATCATTAACAACATTGGAACAAGAAGAAAAATATAATCTAGATTTCCTCGGCAAGTTAGATATACAAATTAATCAAGCAGAGCGAGATAATTCAGATAATGCACGATTACTGCTTTTTCGCCTAGAGCAATCAAAAACTAGCTTTCTTGAACGAAATAACGAAGTTAAAGAACGTTTTGATGTAGCTTTTAATCAGCTTATCAGCAAATCAGAAATGATTACATTAAGTACAGGTGTTTTTCAAGAAACGTTAAATAGAGAAATTTTTGATAAGCACATTATAGATAGAATAATCTTGGAGTGTATAATTTTTCATGCTGGCTTACATCTTAATGAAAATAAATCATTTTTAAGTAGCAATTCTAAAGAATTTGGCAGACGTGAAGTTATAGAGGTTTTACGAAATAGTGGCATTCAGTATTTTAATAAAACCCAAAACTTCCTTAGTTGGCTACAATCTCAATCAAATTAACTACACTATCCGCGTATTGAAATTATGAAATTGTTTAGAAAAATATTTTTGGCAATTAAAAGTTTTTGGTTCCCACTAATTCTGGCTTTGGCAACAGCAATTACAATTACCGCGTGCAATCCATCTAACTTTAAAACCGCAGCTGCACAAGTTCCCCAGTTGGTGATTTCTACTACCACTGACCCTAAGACCTTTAACTATGCCCTCATCCAAGAATCTCCCAATATTTCTGGTTTCACTTATGAGGCATTAGCTACTCAAAACGGAATAACTAAGGAAATTGAGCCAGCTTTAGCTGAATCTTGGGAAGTTACCTCAGACAAACTGCGGTTTATTTTTACCTTGCGAGAAGGATTGAAATGGTCGGATGGTCAGCCATTAACAGCCGATGATGTCGTTTTTTCTTTCAATGACATCTACATGAATAAGCGCATTCCCACTTATACCCAAGATGGTCTTCGCATTGGTATCAGTAAGGCTTTTTTCAAAGTCCGCAAAATCGATGATCGCCGGGTAGAATTTATTCTGCCAGAACCGTTTTCTCCTTTCTTGCGAACGATTGCAGGAGGGGTAGGAATACTACCAGAACACGCCCTGCGTGCAGCAGTGGAAGCCAAAAACTCTGACGGTAAGCCAGTGTTTATGTTCACTTGGGGAACCGACACAGACCCGAAAAAAATTATTGTTAATGGCCCTTACGCAATCGAGAGTTATTCAACCAATCAACGCGTAATATTTCGGCGCAACCCTTACTACTGGCGCAATAAAGATGCACAAGGAAAACAAATGCCATATATTGAGCGTGTAATTTGGCAAATTGTGGAATCGCCTGATACAGCTTTGTTGCAATTTCGTTCTGGAGGGCTAGATTTACTCGAAATTGGCCCTAGAAGTTTTCAATTGCTTAAGCGTCAAGAAAAACGGGGTAACTTTACTATAAAAAATGCTGGGCCTGACACTGGGACAAGTTTTATAACTTTTAATCTCAACAAAGGTAGTCGCAATGGCAAGCCTGTTGTAGATCCCATTAAATCCCGTGTTTTTAACAACGTTGCTTTTAGACAGGCGATCGCCTACGCTATTGATCGCCAAACGATGATTAACAACACTTTGCGGGGATTGGGTGAACCGCAAGACTCTCCGATTTCTGTTCCCAGTCCCTATTATTTGTCTCCAAAAGAAGGTTTAAAAACATATAACTATAATCCAGAAAAAGCTAAACAACTTTTACTAGGAGCAGGATTCAAATACGATAATAAAGGTCAGTTGTTAGACGCAGATGGCAATCGAGTCCGCTTTACAATAATGGCTAGTGCTAGTAATATACCACCTACAATCACACCGAAAATTCAACAGGATCTCGGTAAGATAGGTATTAAAGTTGATTTACAATTTATTGACTTCAGTATTATTGGAGAAAAAATCTCTAACACCCTAGATTGGGAATGTTGGTATGGAGCTATCACTGGTGGTATTGAGCCGCAAACCGGTTTCAATATCTGGTCTGTAGAAGGTAACTTTCATGTATTTAATCAAAAAGCTCAAGTCGGACAATCCCCAACGGTAGGTTGGAAAGCTACTGATTGGGAGCAGAAAATTGAAGACCTATACATTCAAGGGGCAAGAGAGTTTGATGAAACAAAACGTAAAGCTATTTATGCAGAAACACAACAACTTTCACAAGAGTATCTGCCTTTTATTCACCTATTCAATCCTCTAGCTTTAGTAGCCGTGCGTAATACGATTGAGAACATAAAATACTCGGCGATAGGAAGTTACAATTGGAATATTTATGAACTTAAAGTAGTAGAAGATAAAAAAGCTAGTCATTAGTCATTAGTCATTGGTCATTGGTCATTTGGCTTAGTTAGTCTCTTTGTCCCCTTGTCTCCCCCTGCCTCCCCTGCTTCCTCACTCCCGTTCGGCTACGCTCACGGCAAGCCCACTTGCCACTTACCTTTATGCAGTCAAGGCTGAACATGAGGTGTATTATGCAAAAAGTTTAGTGTTTCAGTTCTATGATTTTTGCCCTCTTGGCTACCCGGCGTCGTGGGTTTGCGGTTTTAGTAATATTCGGTCTATTCTTAATTTGCCAGATAGCTATTATCAGTTGCAATCCGCTTAATTTTAAGAGTAAGGCGGCGCAAGTATCGCAATGGGTTACAAGCACTATTGGCGACCCGAAAACTTTTAACTACGCCTTCAATCAGGAATATCCTCATGTTTTTCTGTTCACGACTGAAGGACTAACTACCCTTAATGGAATTACAGGCAAAATTGAGCCAGCTTTAGCGGAATCGTGGGATATTTCTGATGATAACAAGCGAGTCGCTTTTACTTTGCGAGAAAACTTGAAATGGTCAGATGGCGAACCACTTACCGTAGATGATGTCATCTTTACCTATGAAGATGTGATTTTCAATCCCCAGATTCCTACCGATTGGAAAGATGGTCTTAAAATTGGTTCTAGTGGTAGTTTTCCTAAAATCAGAAAAATAGGCGATCGCCAAATTGAATTTATTCTACCTGAGCCTTTTGCTCCTTTCCTTTACACCACAACCGGAGCATCAACAAATTCAGTTGGGATTTTACCAAAACATGCTTTATCTGAATCATTGAAATCTAAAGATGCTAAAGGTAATCCCAAGTTTCTATCTACTTGGGGAACAGATACAGAACCCAGTAAAATTATTGTCAACAGTGCTTATAAAATAGAAAGTTATACTCCCAGTCAACGTGTGGTATTTCGGCGCAATCCTTATTACTGGCGCAAAGATAGCCAAGGCAATCAGTTACCGTATGTTGAACGTATTGTTTGGCAAATTATTGAATCTACAGATACAATAATTCTTCAGTTTCGCTCTGGAGGATTAGATACAGTTACTGTTTCTCCTGAAAACTTTTCACTACTTAAGCGCGAAGAAAAACGTGGAAAGTTTACTATCTACAATGGAGGCCCAGAATTCACCAATACTTATATTTCATTTAATCTCAACAAAGGTCGGCGGCAAAACGGACAGCCTATAGTTGACTCAATTAAATCCCATTGGTTTAATACCCTTGCTTTTAGACAAGCAGTTGCCTATGCAATCGACCGTCAAACAATGCTAAATAACGTTTTTCGGGGGATTGGTGTGTTGCAAAATTCGCCGATAGAAATTCAAAGCCCTTACTACTTTCCTCCAGAAAAAGGTCTTAAAGTTTATGAATATAATCAAGAAAAAGCTCAAAAATTACTATTAAGTGCAGGTTTTAAATATAATCCCAATAAACAGTTACTAGATGCTGATGGTAATCGGGTGCGCTTCACTTTATTAACGAATGCTGAAAATAAAACTCGTGTGTTAATGGGAGCGCAAATTAAGCAAGATTTGAGTAAAATTGGCATTCAAGTTGATTTTAATGCAATTGCTTTCAATACCCTTACAGACAAGCTTTCTAATTCCCTCGATTGGGAATGTTATCTGCTAGGCTTTATTGGAGGGATTGAACCAAACGACGGGGCTAATGTTTGGTTACCGGAAGGTGGATTACACACCTTCAATCAGAAACTTCAAGCAGGGCAAGAACCACTTATTGGTTGGCAAGTTGCAGATTGGGAGGCGGAAATTGGTCGTCTTTACATTCAAGCGGCACAAGAGTTAGATGAAGTAAAGCGCAAAGAGATTTACGCCGAAACGCAACGCCTCTCTCAGGAATATTTGCCTTACATTTATTTAGTGAATCCTCTATCTTTAATAGCAGTGCGCGATCGCATCCAAAATGTCAAATTCTCTGCACTTGGTTACAAAAAAGGAACGTTGTGGAACAAATATGAACTGAAAGTAACAGAATAGAGTTTAAAGTATTAAAATCTGTGCCCTTGGTGGCACGTTTGGGAAAATTTATAAAATCAAAACAACAGAATCAGTGTCTCAACATGAAACTTTGCGATCGCTCCTCGAAGCGGTTGCCAATGGTAAAGTTACGCCAGATACCGCATTAGACTCACTCAAAGACTTAACTTATGAATCTGTAGGTGAGTTTGCCAAAATCGACCATCATCGCCAGCTAAGAACTGGTTTCCCAGAGGTGATTTGGGGCCCTGGTAAGACTCCCGAACAAATTGCTCAAATTATGGAGGTGATGCGCCTCCGTAATCCGGTAGTGATGGCAACCCGCATTGAACCAGCAGTTTATACTGCACTGCAATCAAAAGTTAGCGGTTTGCGATATTACCAATCAGCGCGAATTTGTGCGATCGCTCCCCCTACCATCGAACCACAATTTGCAGGTGAAATTGGCATTCTTTCTGCTGGTACTGCCGATTTACCCGTTGCTGAAGAAGCGGCTGTCACTGCTGAACTTTCTGGTTTTCAGGTACAGCGCCTCTGGGATGTTGGTGTTGCAGGGATTCACCGTTTATTAAGTAACCGCCACCTGATTGAGTCCGCATCGGTGTTAATTGTCGTAGCCGGGATGGAAGGCGCTTTACCCAGCGTTGTTGCTGGTTTAGCGAGTTGTCCTGTGATTGCCGTACCCACCAGCATCGGTTATGGCGCAAGTTTTGGCGGTTTAGCACCTTTATTGACAATGCTTAACTCTTGTGCTGCGGGAGTAGGTGTAGTAAATATCGATAATGGTTTTGGTGCAGCAGTTTTAGCGGGGCAAATTTTGCGGACTGCCCAAAAGCTAAGGAAATTTCATTCGCCTTGAGAGTCCACTTCAGTTATCTTAATTTGGTTAATCTGTTCTACAGACAACCCGGTAACTCTTACCACCACTTCCACAGACATTCCTTCGCGTAGGAGATTGATAGCTACACGGCGAATACCTTCTTCAATACCTTCTTCAATACCTTTAGCTCGACCTTCAGCTCGACCTTCAGCAATGAGTGCTTGATAAGTGACTGACTCCTGCATGAGTTCCTTCCGCAACAACTGTTGAATAGTCTCTTTGTTCAATACTAGCCCAGCGAGAATAAACGCTGATGCTGCAACATTACTTTGTGTACGTTGGTCGTTGATCTGAGAAATCTGAACAGCAACTTGTCGTAACGTCTCAGTCGGATTATTGGCTTGGCTTAAAACTGCAAATGGTATAGTAATCCGCTTTGATTTTTGAAATTATTTGCGTAGGCGGGGAGTAGGGAATAGGGAGTAGGGAGTAGGGAGTAGGGAGTAGGGAGTAGGGAGTAGGGAGTAGGGAGTAGAGGGGCAGAGGGAATGGGGTTTTTTCAATGTTCCATTCCCCATTCCCTACTCCCCACTCCCCATTAATTTATTTTGCTATATGTTAAAAATTATTGCTTTATTTCAAAAAGGTGAAACTGAATCTTCTAATCTGAAGTATGTGAACAAAGTTTTTTAGGTAGTTATTAGGCTGAAAGCCGCACTCCCTTTATTGATTAGCTATAGGTTGAATCCAACAGGCTAATCGTTGTTTTTCGGGATTGTTAAATTCCCCTTAGTTAAGTTTCGTGAAATTTTATCAGAATTCTGAAGTTCTGATACAACTACTCCCTTAATATGTGATTTAAAGTTGTTAACTTTAATTAAGAATATGGAGGCTTTAGAGTGGCAATTCCTCTGTTAACATACGACCCTTCAAGTCAGAACCAGCGTGTAGCTGCATACGAAGTACCGGGTGATGAACAGCCCAGGATTTTTAGTACAGACAATCTGCTTTCTCCGTCAGATTTAGACCTTCTGATCGAAGCAGCATATCGTCAAATTTTCTTTTATGCCTTTGCTGCCGATCGCGAAACATTTTTAGAGTCTCAACTCCGTAATGGACAGATTACAGTGCGGGACTTTATTCGTGGGTTGGTGCTTTCCAATACCTTTAAGAAGAGCTTCTACGACCTCAATAATAATTATCGCTTTGTTGAGCAAGTAATCCAGCGGGTTCTAGGACGCGATCCATACAACGAGCGGGAAAAAATCGCCTGGTCAATTGTAGTCGCTACCAAGGGTATTAGAGGCTTTATTGATGAAGTGCTCAACACTGAAGAGTACCTGAGCAATTTTGGAGACTCCACAGTGCCTTATCAGCGCCGTCGCATATTGCCATCCCGCGCTGAAGGTGAGTTGCCATTCAACATCAAATCTCCACGATACGAAGCTTACCACCGTGCCAAACTGGGTTTTCCCCAAATCATTTGGCAGGTCGAAGTACGCAGATTCCTTCCACAAGAGCAAAAGCCCAAGGCAGGCGATCCAGCTCTATTCTTGTCTATGGCACAAAGTGTCAATGCAACTGGCAATGCGCCACAAAGGATCTCGTCATTTAACATCGATATCGAAAAGTCTGTACCTTATCGGCAACTGGCAGGAATTAAATAACGATTTTTGTTCGACGGCTGTCTAGTACATCCATTTGATCATTTTATAGCGTGCATAAGTCTTGGGTTATGTAGGAGTTTCATTTAGGTAGAACTAGTGGAACAGACTCTATCCCATGTCTTATGTACGCTAGTTGTTAACGGGCATTGGGCATTGGGCATTGGGCATTTTGAGCTAGATGAATGAGTATTTGAACTCCTTTAATCAGTCTTTGAGGTGGATGAACGGAGTTCTGAGGTGGATGAACGGAGTTCCAAGGTGGATGAATCAGTCTCTAATTCTCCTTGTCCCTCACTCCCTCACCTCCCCCTGTCTACACCGCGATAGGATATTTTTTTAGTTGGAAGTCCCGAAATGGCTCTGTTTTCAGATGTGGGATGAGCTAAAGTGCAATTCGTCTTTTTAATATCTCCAAAAGTTTTGTAAAGTGGCTGGGAGGGTTTGCTGTCACTTCAATCAACTCTCCAGATACGGGATGCTGCAATTTTAGTCGCCAAGCGTGCAGTGCTTGACCGGGCAAATTTACTCCCACTGAATGACCAGAACCATAAACTGGGTCGCCGACAATGGGATGACCCATTTTGGCGCTGTGAACTCGAATTTGATGGGTGCGTCCAGTTTCCAGTTGGAAGTGGATTAAAGTGAAATTACCGAGGCGTTCTAGTACTTGCCAATGAGTGACGGCGGCTCGTCCGCCTTGTTCAACAGGCATAATAGCCATTTTTTTGCGGTCTTGTGGATGGCGGCCAATGGGTAAGTCAATTGTGCCACTTTCAACTTTTGGCGCACCGTAAACCACGCCCAAGTATTCTCTGCGTGCGGTTTTAGCTTTGAGTTGTGCTTGTAGGTGATGATGGGCAACTTCTGTTTTAGCGATCGCGATCGCACCCGTTGTATCTTTATCCAATCGATGCACGATTCCCGGACGTTGGACTCCGCCAATTCCTGGTAAATTGGGGCAGTGTGCCAATAGAGCATTTACCAAAGTGCCATCTGGATGACCGGGTGCAGGATGGACAACTAAGCCTGCGGGTTTGTTGAGAATGAGTAGCTGGTCGTCTTCGTAAAGGATATCTAAGGGGATATCTTCTGCAAGGAGTTCTAAAGGTTGCGCTTCTGGTATTTCGAGACTGATGCGATCGCCTAACTTAACATTAATCTTCTTAGATGTGCAAACTTTGCCGTTAAGTTGCACGTTACCCTGTTCGATTAACTGTTGAATCCGGGAACGGGATAAATCTGGTAATTCTTGGGAAAGGTAACGGTCGAGGCGATCATTGCTTTTAGTGTTGATACAGTGTATCGTATCTCTGAAAGGAAGTAAGCTAGACGCTGCATTGTCTAGTGGAGTTGACAAGCGTTCGCCCTTGGCGTTGGCGGAGCCATCGCTATTTTTTTGGATTTGTAAATTAAATTCGGTCACAATTGCTCTGGATTATTAATTCCCCCTTCTTTAAGTAAAGCGCGAAATGTTTGAAAAGGGCGGTTAGGAATCGCGTCTACCCAGGTAAAACCTTGATTTGATCTTAGAGGTTGTTTGAAAAGTCATAGTTGATGTATCAAATATTTTTTTACCCCACCCTAACCCTCACGCCACTTGCTCCACTTGGGGAAACCCCAAGACCGCAGTGGCTCCCCTTATAAAGGGGAGGGAACTGGATTTTCTGGTTTCCCCCCAATACATCGGGGAGCCACTGCGTTGGGCGGCTCTGCCGACTTGAAGCAAGTGGCGTGGGATTAAGGGGGGTGATTAAAATCACAGTCAAACACTTTTCAAACATCCTCTTAGGGGTGCATCCCAGTTTTTATTTTGCTCTTGAGAATAACTGTCATTGCGAACGCGAGTGCGTCTCGTAGAGAGGAGGAACGACGAAGCAATCTCATGGACTCGTTTTGACCTGAAGAATTTTGCGATTGCTTTGTTCCTCGCAATGACATGTAAAAAAGTGGGATGCTCCCTCCTCTTAGTCCACAGAGGCGGACGAGAGTTTGTTTATGTATCCGCAAATTCTATTGCCTTAGCTGTCTTGTATTTGTTCTCTTACCGATTGTCGAAACGCTCTTAGTGCTGAACTCATTCCTGTGGTTCGCGCCATTTCTACAAATCGGGGAATGAGTTCCGTGATAGAAAAAGTGGGAAATGTGGGGCTGATGATAGACTTCACATATTGCTCACCTTGCAGCAAGCTAATTTCTAGGTTTTTGCTTTCATATCGCCAAATTTCAGGTACTTTCAACGCCTCGTAGGCACTAATTTGGGTTTTAGAGGTGACATCAATTTCAATCGCCAAATCAGGAGGAGGGTCAACACTTAGGTCAATCCTATCTTTCCCAATCATTAGCTTATAGTTTTGAATATAAAAACAATCATCGGGTTCAATACCTGCACTTATATCTTTTCGTTTAAAGGTAGTTGAACCTAAAGACTCCCAATTCAGATCGAGTTCATCTAGCAAGGCTTTCACCAAATCTCCGATGATTATTTTAGATCGCTCATGTTCTGGTAATGGAGCCATAATTTCTAACATTCCTTGGCTGTATGCTACTCGACTCCCGCGATGCTCTCCTAACTCGTTGAGAATTGCTTCAAATACTTGCCAACTTACATCTTCCAGGATTATTCTTTGCCCTGGTGGAACTCGAATTTGTTTGAGTTGAAGAGTAACCATAGGATGTTAGTTGTTAAATAATTTCATTTTTACTCAAATTTGACATCTGCGAAAAGGGAATTTTCCCATATTCGATGTAGCAAACGTCCTCGCCAAAAAGCGATCGCTTAAATTCTCTCCATCTCTCCTCTGTGTTCTCTGCGCCTCTGTGGTTGATTATTCTAAATTTATAACTTCTTGTGGCAACTCAAATAAACCATCTTCCCCAGCTTCAAAATCAATTACCTGATACACAGCATCAATATTTAACTCACCATAAATATGAGGAAATAGTTCCCCTATTTCAGCAGGTTCATAGCGAATTTCAGCTTGTACTTTTTCAGAATCAATAAAAAGTAGTACCAATTCTTTTTGATTATCAAAAAATCTTTTTGCAACTTTGAGTATTTGCGTTGATTTTGAACAATGTATAAAACCTTCGCTGTCTAACGAATCAGCGCGATATGTACCAAGATTTTTTGCTGGTTCCCATTGTTGGCGTTTGGTAATGTGGAGAATGGTATTCATAGAAAATCTAGGAATTGCTGCGGATTGTAATATTTTTAAGAAATATTCTAAATTTGTAAAGTCTTTAATTACTTTGATAGTGCCTAAATTTGTTAATTTATTATCACCTATTCCAATAAAAGCAATACTCAAACGATAGGCTGCTTTTACATCCCAAGCACCATCACCTACAAAAACAACTTTATGAAATTTTCCAATTTGATAAACATTCTCCGCTTTGATAATAGCTGTCTTAATAATATCTTCCCGCGAAAGTGCGTCATTAGCTGAAGCTAACGGAATGCCTTCTATTTGTAAATTAGCTTTTTGAAGTTTTAATTTAGCAGACTCACCCCAACCACCAGTTGCGATTGCAACACACCAATCAGGGTCTAGCTGTAATTTAGCTAATACATTTGCAGAACCAGGAATTTCGCTGAATAAATCTTGCTTGTTAATAAATGCTTCCTGGAGTAGGCTAACAAAACGTGCTTTGAGTCTAACTATCTCTTCATTTGAAGGAAGACGTTCTAATTTTTCTTTGAAAATTTGCTGGGTAATTCCAGAATCTGTGGTGTATGCGTATTCAGACCAATTTGTATTTATACCAAAAATGCCAAATTCCAATGCAAAGGCTCGTACAAAACAATTTTCATCAATTTTGTAGGTATTTGTTAGTGTACCATCAATATCAAAAACGACTAATTGCATATAAGCGATCGCTCTACAACATTATTATTTAAAATCTCACCCAAAGACGCAGAGTTTTTCTTTGCATTTTTGCACCTTAACATAAGATTATCATTTTATAAATTCGGCGGAATACATACATCTGGCACACACAACCCAAGAAACTCTAGCGTTGTCACCTCAAGAGTATTCAAATCCACACGGCGGATGGCATGATTATTGGTATCAGCAATATATAAATGTGAACTCAAAATACTCAATCCCGAAGGTTCAAAAAAACGAGTGTTTTTACCCTGGCCATCTTGTAAGCCAGCAGTACCATCTCCTAAAACTGTTTGACAATTACCTGTACTGGGACTCACTAATTTAATTTTATGATTATAAGTATCTGCTACCCACAGAAAATTTTCAGCGTATTCCACTCCTAAACAGTGCATAAACAAGGTATTTCCCACTTTGACTAAATCCCAAGGAGAATTTAGCGCAGTTTCTAAACCAGCGCCGCCATGAGGATGGATATTGCGGCTTTGTTCACCTGTTCCTGCAATAGTTTCGACTACTTGACGCTTCAGATCAACTCGCCGCAGGGTATGATTTTCTGTATCAGCAACATAAAGAATTTGATTTTCGGCATCATAAGCCATTCCCTGTGGTGCAAAAAATTGCGCTTCGTTAAAAGCACCATCAGTTAAACCAGATTTTCCAGTACCAATCAAGTGTAAAATTTCCCCATCAAAGCTACTCATAATCAGGCGATGATGTCCAGAGTCAGCAATGAATAAACCCGTTGGAGTAGCTAGAACTTTACCAGGAAAAGCTAGGGGTGTGATTAATGGTTGACGCTGTTTTTCTAAAGTCAAGCTGAGTTCTTGGAAATTAATTGTGCCTTTGTCTTGATGTTGCTGAATTAACTTTTGAATCAACTCGTCTAAAGTGTCACGGTTTCCTTCACCAGAAATCTGGCCTATCACGTAACCTTCTGGATCAATAATTATTAACGTAGGCCAAGCACGCACAGCATACTCTTCCCAAACTCGAAAATTGTTGTCAACTAAAACTGGGTGTTCAATGTCGTAGCGCAGGATAGCTTGACGAATATTTTCTGTTTCTTTTTCATTGTCAAATTTGGCAGAGTGAACGCCGATAACGGTAAGGCTATCTTTATATTTTTGTTCTAAATATTTCAGGTTTGGCAGAATATGCAGACAATTGATGCAACAGTATGTCCAAAAGTCTAAAATTACGACTCTACCTTTGAATTGTTTAAGAGATAAGGGTTTTTCGGTGTTGAGCCAAGAATAATTTTGCGGTAATTCTGGCGCTCTGACACGAGGAATCATCTTTACTGCCTACCTCTGATAATTTAGTAAAATCAATACTTATTGACCAGCATTAAAAACTTGTTCCGCCGTCAACTTTAACTCAGGGAAAGTAGGAGATATTATTTTATCCCTACCCCGAAACTGACTGACTTGGTATTCCCCATCAATTAGTTGATAAACTGAAATAGTGGGTTGTTTAGGATTACCAATAAATTTTCTAGCTCCCAAGGCGGCATAATCAACAATCCAATATTCAGGAATGCCCATCTCTTCATAATCAGCAAGTTTCAGATAATAATCATCGCGCCAATTGGTGAGGCAGCGCGTTGGACGGGTTTCCCGGCTTGAAGCGACTGCCGTACTGACAACCTCAATTACTAAAGCAATTGATGTACCCTTAGTCACAGTAGAAGATTTTTCCCAAAGAGGTTCATCAACCAAAGCCACATCATTTAGTATTAATACATCAGGGAAATAACCTGATTCTCTTTCCGGTGGTTTTACAATTGCTTGATTGGGGATAAAGTAGGCGAAATTTAATCGTCTAAACTCTAAAGTCAATTCAGCAGATGAAAATCCTTTTATCCTTTCATGTTTCCCAGTTGGCTGTGCCATTTCGACAATTTCCCCATTATGTAGTTCGTAGCGTACCCCAGAGTTTTCGGGATACCAGGTGATAAATTCGTCAAAGGCAACTATTTTCGGTAAGGTTTGGGTCATAACAGTTGATTACTGTAGGTTGTGTTTTTATTCTAGAAGTACTGTACCTTCTTCGGTTTCTTCTTCCTAATTTTCTAAAATAAGCCGATGAAAAATAATGATATATTACCCTATGTTGCTATTAGAGGCTTAGACAAGCTTACGCACAATTACAAGAAATCATTGATAAGTTGTACGAAGCTCATGACAGAGCAATAGCAAACAATGATTTTGATGATGCTAGCTTGCTGGCTAGTAGAGCAGATAAACTTTATGAAGAAGCAGAAAATTTATAAATTGTGATTTCAGAACAGGAGCAAAGATGAAAACAATTGAAGAATTAAAGACTCGTATTAAGGAACTCAGTAAACAAGCTGTTGAACTCAGGCATAAAGCATCTGAGTGTATTTAACTAACCAAGAGCAAGCCAAACAGTTTAGGCAACAGGCAAGAGAAGCTAGCAAGCGCTGCCAAGTATTGATACAAGAGTTAAAACGTTAACAAGTTTAAAGTTAAAAACTGGCAGTTCTCAAAGCTAGCCAGTTTTTAACTTTACATATTTACGAAATCATCTACCCTACTCTGGGCGACTCATCCGGTTTCACTCAACCAGTATTCTTAAAACCTTGGTTCCCATCGCCACCTCTGATCAGAGCTTTGACCAGAACCGCTAAATCCAGATATTTGGCATTCATTAAGTAGCAATGGCGCACCATTAACTATGCCAGGATCTCCAGATACATCAATGCATTTGTCGGATAATCCATTTCTGAGAAATCCTGCACCAATGTATTCCCACCTCTGATCTGTGGTTCTACTGGTAGTTCCAGATAGTTCGCAATCAGAAAGTATCAATCGCGTACCATCA
>NZ_JAIVFR010000350.1 GCF_020829685.1 Nostoc sp. CHAB 5715
TACAATAGCGATCGCAATAAATCCTGCTAACCCGGTCATACCAACTGTTAAATCGTTTCCTCCCTTAATCAGCGAAATAGGGAGTACTGCAAGTCCATTAATTGTGCCATGCATAATAGCTGCCGCAATAACTGATTTTGATTTGATTGTTATGTAACTATATATTGGGGCTAACAAAAAAGTCGAAATTGTCATCATGAATACGCCAATTCGATGATGCTGAGGATAATTATGTCCTTGTAAAATTAATGGAGCGTGCCATACTCCCCAAGTTAGACCAATAATTGCTGATGACTCCCGCTAATCAACTAAAATAAAATTAGCCTTTTAATTACTAGGTAGACTCATGGTTGAGCAACTTGTAATTCATGATGATGACTACTATGTTCCAGATGCTAGCCAGCTAGTAACAGAAGATGATACACCTGTGGACAATTTCGGCTCAGAAAAACAACAACGTCTATTAGTTAGTACTCTTTATAGTGCCATTTCACAGAATTTTATCGCTGCTGCTAATGTTGGTATCTACCATACAGATGGTCAACCACCCATCGTCCCTGATGTTTTTTTGAGTTTTGATGTGCAAGTACCTACAAATTGGTGGGAAAAGCAAAATCGTTGTTACATGGTTTGGCGGTTTGGTAAACCACCAGAACTGGTAATTGAAATTGTCTCAAATAAAGAAGGTGACGAACTTGGTAACAAGTTGAGAATTTATGAACAAATGCGTGTCAGTTACTATATAGTCTACGACCCTAGCCATCAATTAGGGGAACAAACCCTACGTGTCTTTGAACTTAGACCTAGACGTTACTTTGAAACTACAGAAACTTGGTTAGAACAAGTCGAGTTGGGTTTGACACTTTGGCAGGGAGAATTTGAAGGGAGACAGGATACTTGGTTACGTTGGTGTCACCAGGATGGTTCTGTCTTACTAACAGGAGACGAACGTACCCAAAGCGAAAGATTGGAGAAAGAACAAGCTATTTTGGAGAAAGAACAAGCTATTTTGGAGAAAGAACAAGCATTAGAGCGCTCTCAAATACTAGCAGAAAGACTCCGAGCAATGGGTATTGATCCAAATACTTTGTAGAGAATAATTGCCATAATAATAATTCGTACAGGACATATTCAAAAAACTTATACCTTTTTACCTCAGCGCTGGAGCTAACTGTTTTTGCAATTGACTTACAAACGGTAAACTTGCCATTACCAAATCGTAATCTTGTACAAAGTCAATTAGACAAGCAATTTCATCTACACCTGCGGCGCGAATTTCTTCAACAAAAGACCGACAACTATCAGGCGTACCAATGAGCGATCGCCCTTTCATAAATCCTTCTACACCAAATTGCAGTATACTATCGATATCGTCTTCAGAGAAGTTTTTAAGGCTGACTTTTAACCCCATACTCTTCGCCAAACTTTCTATTAATTCATAGTGGGTTTTCAGGTAATTGCAGAAAGGTTGGGTAACTTTTTCCTTAACTTCGTTGATGTCATCTCCTAGAAAAGTATGAATCATCAGCGCCACTTTCCCTGCTTGGCGATCGTGTCCATGTTTTGCTAGAGAGTTGCGGTAAAGTTTAATTTTAGAGGCAATTTCATCTAATGTACCACCGAGCAACGAAGTTAAGACATGCGCCCCTAGTTTACCAGCTTCCACAAAAGTTTCTGAAGACTGACAAGTAATCCAAATAGGAAGTTCTGGTTGTACAGGTCTAGGCAATGTTTTTACTGAGAATACTTTTCCTGTAGCATCTTGACGTTCAACCGGCTCGCCCCGCCAGAGTTTTCGCATCACCTCCAAATCGCGCCACATTGAGGCTTTGCGATTGACATGGGGTTCACGAGCTAAGACAAAATCATCCACAGTCCAACCAGAAGCAAAAGCGATCGCTACCCTTCCCTGTGATAAATTATCTACCACTGCCCATTCTTCAGTAGCTCGTACCGGATCGTGTAAAGGTAGGACAAAACTACCAGCACGTAATTGCACTTGTTTAGTAATCATAGCGATCGCTGCACTAGTAATTGCTGGATTTGGGTAAAGTCCTCCAAAGGCGTGAAAATGCCGTTCAGGAGTCCAAATAGCTGTTAAACCATTTTGGTCAGCAAATTTAGCACTTTCGATTAAAAGTTGGTATTGATCAGGACGAGCAACAGAGCCATCACCATCGAAATAAAACAGACTAAAATCCATAATTCTTTTGCATTCAACTTGAGGAAAAGGGGGATTCAGATGAAATATCTGAAAATTCCCCCTTTATTCATTCAAACATTTGACTAATTAGCTATGTTGTGCATAGCTAGTTAAACATTGGTAAACGCCGATGAATTGAGACTACTTGCTTGTGTATATTTCAGCACTGCTAATGTCTCATCATTTACTTTGATATCGGTATCAAATCCGCTCTGACTCAAAGTCAACTGGTCATAGCTCAAACCGCTTCCTAAACCAATGCGCTGACCAAAAGAAATTTGGAAGTTGTTGATGGTATCGACTCCTGCACCTTGTGCCAATACAACAACATCATTACCGCCGTTCAGGTAGAGGGTGTCATTGCCAACACCACCGTTGATCAAGTCATCTCCCGAACCGCTGTAGATGATGTCATCGCCAGCACCACCGAGCAATGTGTCTTTACCACCATTGCCAAACAGTTGGTCATTGCCAGAGCCACCATCTAGCAGGTCATTGCCAGAGCCACCAAACAGTTGGTCATCGCCACCTCTACCAAACTGTTTGTCATTGCCATTTCTGCCAAACAGTTGGTCATTGCCAGCAGTGCCAATTAGGGTGTCGTCACCCGCAGTACCAAAGGGACTGGTGGGTTCTTCAGCAGATAGCCCGAAACTGACTGTGTACTTACCAGTTTCAATCCCAAAATCAGGGTACACCTCGCCGGAACCACTGCCCACCGTCTTGGGATCGTAGTAGTCGTTGCCAAGTTGACTGATGCCGACAAAATAAGTACCATCCGTTTGAGCAGAGAACTCTAGGTAAGGATCGTTGAAGGTTGAGAATACCTCATCTGGTGCTGCTTGGAAGTCATCGAAACCAGTTTTCACCAGTTCTTTGCCCTCGGCATCGAAGACCCGTAGCTGCGAGTAGAGCAACTTAGAGTCTATTTCTGCGGCATCAACGTTGATTGAGAGCTGCTCCCCGGCTTTGAGATTAACCTTGTAAAGGTCTACATCTTCACTACCATCGACTTGAATCTGATTATCACCTTCACCGACAGTATATTCACCAATTTCGCCGTCAAAGGTAACGCTGGTATTGGTTGCACTCAGACCGATAGCGATCGCAGTTGCTAGAGTATCATTAGATTCTGCCGTTGAAGCAGGAGCCTGATCTGGAGAATCAACCAGTGTGAAAGTGGCGCTATTGGCTTCGGGATTAATTTGATAGCCCTCGCCAGCTAATACTGTTACGGTAGCAGTTTCTACACCTTCTGCTATATTATCGTTAGCGATCGCCACACTCAAACTAGCGTTTTTCTCAGTAATCTTCAGAGTGAAGGTGTTATCCTGGGCTGAAATTCCCACCAGTTCGCCTCCTTCAACAACGAGGCTTTCGGGAACGAAGTTTTCTTCCAGGTCAGTAACACTGACTGTAACGATTACCCCGGCTGTCGGTGGCGTGGCACTCAAGCTAAAGTTGAGCTTGCCTAGAGTTTCCTCTGTCTCAATCAACACTTTTGGTTCCGTACTGAGACTCACCTGAATCTTCGAGTCAGGGGTGTCTTTGATGGTAATGGTAGCCGAACCATTTGTTGGACTGACAGTGTAGCCTGCTCCGGGTTTGACCTCGAATTTAAACTCCTCAATGCCTTCAACAATGTCGGTGCTGTTGAATACAGGTAGAGTAATGGTTGCCGTTTGCTCCAACAGCTTGAAATAGAAACCGCTGACTGCACCATCAGCAGCAGGTACGCCACCCGTAAACTTGCCATCAAAGATGGCGAATTCATTCAGTGCATCCTGAGCATTACCGCTGATATAAACTTGTACACCTTCTGGTGGCGGTGGTTCACTGAGTGACAGAGTGATGACAGTGGTCGTTCCCTCTGATTCAATCAGTTCTGTCTGACTGAATGCGATGCTGACTTCTGGGATAACAGTAGGTGCAGGAACTTGAGCTACAGTGTCGTAGAAGGTGACAGTAGAACTGCTGGAATCAGAGACGGTGTACCCTACGCTCTCCACTACAGAGAAAGTAACAGTTTCAGCTCCATTGGTTTCAGCTGTTTTCCGATTAGTAGGCGGAATCACAATCGTAGCAAAAGCTTCCTCCAGGCGGAAGTTAAAACCAATTGCTTCACCTGCTTCGTTATAAACAGCATCTAAAAACTGTCCGCCACGGCTAAAGGGTTTATCGCTGAGGAGAGAACCGTAAGAATCACGATTTCCCAAATAGTCCAGCAAGGGATTGTCACTTTGGATATAAACTTCGATTCCACCTGTGGGAATTTCACCCTCTGTTGTTAGGACAAAGGTAAGAGCCGACCCTGCACCTTCTGCAACAGTTTCCGCTATTTCAGGTGAGAGAATTCCAAAGTCAAGTTTGTCAAAGTCATTCTTGTAAGTCCCTGCAATGGTGAACAAGGAAATTGCGGGGCCTTCTTTGTTACCAGCAGGAATCTCTGTCGGGTTGGCGATAAACGCATCCGGATCGTTGAGACTGATGTTAAGCGTGTATTTGCCGATGCCGTACTCATTGGGGTCAGTAGCCGAGTTGCCATTGCCACTAGCTGGCTTGAGTGGATCGTATTTTATATTGTTGTAGATGGCAACCCCAAGATAATACACACCATCCTCAGGAGCTGTGAATTCCAAATAGGATGCCCATTTGCCAACAAACAGTTCATCAGGAGCCGCACCATCTTCGTTGTAGCCTACCTGGACACCTTTGGCATCAAAGACACGCAGCGAGGTGTCCAGCTTACGACCTGGTTCAAACTGGTTCGCGTCAACATCAATCTTGATGGTGTCTCCGGCTGTGAGTTCAACCTTGTACAAGTCTACGTCTTCACTAGCATCGACAAGAATCAAGCCCTTCTCAGTTTCGTAGTTGTTATCATACTCAAAGTCGATTGTACTATCGATACTAAAGAAGGGATAGGCAGAACTCAGTTTCGTATCAAACGCCGTCTCAATAGTGTCATTGGGTTCGCTCACCTCAGTCAGAGGGGGCGTAAACTCTGGGATATCGGCGATGGTAAACTTCCCAAAATTAGCCGCTGAGTTAACTTGGTATCCCGTACCTGGTAGTAAGGTAAACAAAGCCTGTTCGACTAATTCCGGTACACCATCCGCCTTCACAGGTAGCTTGATAGTGGCATCTTTGGCAGTGATTTTGAAGTCAAAGCCGTTATTGCGGACAGAGGCAATTTCGCCACCCTCAATTACAATGCCATCCAGGTTAAACTCTCTGAGGTTGGGTGCATTGACTGAGACAGTCACGCCTGCTGATGGGGGCGTAGCACTGAGGCTAAAGGTATGTAGTGATACCGTCCCTTCTGACTCTACCAACACAGAAGGAGAGGTTGTCAAACTCACCTGAATTTGCGAAGTTGCATCGTCTACAACTGTAAATGTCACTCCTGGGGCGTCAGCGTCGATGGTGTAACCCGGTGCTTGTTGCAAGTTGAAGGTGATTTCATCGATACCTTCGACTTCGCCATCAGCAAAGGCTGACAGGGTGATGGTTGCTGTTTGCTCGGTAATTTTGAAGTAGAAACCATTGGCACTAAAGTTAGGTGTTGGGAAGACTCCACCCGTAACATCAGCGTTGTAGACATCAAAATCTCCCAGAACGCGTCCTGAGGCATCACTGGGACTGTTGACATATACCAACAGACCTCCGGTTGGGGGTGGTTCGCTCAGGGTAAAGGTTAAGGTGGTTGTGTTACCAGTAGCTTCACTCAACGAGGTATTGTTGGTACTGAGGCTAACCGTTGGAGTTACTGTAGCAGCAGGTACTTGGCCGAGGCTCTCGTAGAAAGTGACAGTAGAACTAGCAGCGCCAACGTCATAACCTGCACCCGCTTCTAGGGTAAAGGTGGCTGTGTCGGTGGTCGCACCCGCACTGTTGTCTTTAACTGAGAGGTTAATCAGGGCGTTGGCTTGGGTAAGCTTGAATTTGAATCCGGTGGCTTCACCCTCTGAGTTGAAGACTGCACCAACGAATTCGCCTCCGGGGCTAAATGGTTCGGTTCCTAAGTTGCTGAAGTAGTCTCGGAAGGCGATATCACTGTTGAGTGTTACAACTAGTCCGTCTTCTGGAATTTCGCCATCCACACTGAAGACGAATGTCAACAGGGAGGCGCCATCTTCTAAGGTTTTGACTATGGCTGGTGCCAATAGATTATCTTCAAAGTCGAATGCTCCTGCGATCGTGTTGAAGGATACTGTTGGCTCAAGGGGAGCAGGAGCAGGGGTGAGGTCAATGCTGAGTTCGTAGTTGCCAATGTTGGTTCCAGAGGCAGGAATGATGCGACCACCGCCACTACCTGCTGTGAAGGGGTCATAGTAACGATTAGCATTGGCGGCGACACCAATATAATAGGCTCCGTCTGCGGTGGCAGTGAATTCTAGGTAAGCATCGCGGTTGGAAACAAATAACTCATCCGGGGCGGGGTTGTTAAATGATGTTGCCAACTGGGTGCCTGTGGAGTCAAATAGCCGCAGTTCCGTATCGACAAATTGGTTGTTTTCAAACCCTTCAATTAGGAAGGGCACGGAGTCAGTGTCAATTTTAATCTTGTCGCCTGCTTTGAGTTCGACTTTGTACAGGTCTACATCCTCTGAAGCATCAATGAAGTTCCCTG